>LNEA01000295.1 GCA_001464855.1 Rhizobiales bacterium Ga0077530 | reverse complement strand
GGAAGCGGATGGCCGATGCCGGCGACATCTACCTCGACACGTACGCGGGCTGGTACTCGGTGCGCCAGGAAGCGTATTTCAAGGAGAACGAAACCACCGTTGGCGCCGATGGCGTGCGCCGCGAACCGTTGGGCTCGCCGGTCGAGTGGACCGAGGAGCAGACGTACCGGTTCCGCCTGTCGCGCTACGGCGAAAAGCTGCTTGCGTACTACGACGCGCACCCGGAGTTCATCCTGCCGCTCGAGCGACGCAACGAGGTCGTGAGCTTCGTCAAAAGCGGCCTCGAGGACCTGTCGATCTCGCGGGCGACGCTCGACTGGGGCATCCCGGTGCCCGGCGATCCGAGACATGTCATGTACGTGTGGGCCGACGCGCTGACCAATTACATTACCGCGGTCGGCTTCCCGGACGAGCACACCCAACGCTTCGAGACGTTCTGGCCGGCTGACGTTCACGTTGTTGGCAAGGACATCGTGCGTTTCCACGCCGTCTACTGGCCGGCGTTCCTGATGTCGGCGGGCGTCGCTCTTCCCCAGCGGATCTTCGCGCATGGCCTGCTGCTCAGCCGTGGCGAGAAGATGTCGAAATCGGTCGGCAATGTCGTCGATCCGTTTGAGATGGCGCGCGAGTTCGGCGTCGATCAGGTGCGCTACTTCGCAATGCGCGAAGTGGCGTTCGGCAACGACGGCAACTATACGCGTGAATCGATCATCAATCGCATCAACGCCGATCTCGCCAATGATCTCGGCAATCTCGCGCAGCGTTCGCTGTCGATGATCGCCAAGAACTGCGATGGCAAGGTGCCGGAACCGGGCCCCTTCACGCCCGAAGATCAGGCGCTTCTCGCAACCGCCGATGCCATGGTCGACAGGGCGCGCGAGGCCATGCGGACGCACGGGGTCAATCGCTACCTCGATGCCGTGTGGGCGGTCGTCGCCGACGCCAACCGCTATTTCGCGGCCGAGGAGCCGTGGGCGAAGCGCAAAACCGATCTCGCGCGGATGGGGACGATCCTCTACGTCGCGGCCGAGATCGTGCGCCAGGTCGCAATCCTCGCGCAGCCGGTCACGCCCGGTGCCGCCAAACATCTGCTCGATATGCTGGCCCAGCCTGACGAAAGCCGCCTGTTCACGGCGTTGGGCGCGGCCTCACGCTTGGCACCCGGCCTTGCGCTGCCCGCCCCGACCGGCGCCTTCCCACGTTACGTCGATCCAGCGGCAGAGGCGCAGCCTGTCGCGGCACCAAAGCAGAAGAACAAGGGTAAAAAGGGCGAATAGCCCACGAAAGCCGCACGATGCTCGTCGATCACCACTGCCACCTCGACTATCCCGACCTCGCGCGGAACCG
>LNEA01000294.1 GCA_001464855.1 Rhizobiales bacterium Ga0077530 | reverse complement strand
ACGCCGCGGTCGCGCAGCTCTTCGAGGAGCGGCAACAGCGGCATCCCAAGGATAGTGAAATAGTCGCCGGCAATCGATTCAAAGAGCTGAACGCCGAGGCCCTCGAGCTGATAAGCGCCAACCGATTCGCAAACGCGCTCGCCGGCACGCGCCAAATACTGAACGAGAAAACCCTCTGAAAAATCCCGCATCGCCAGTTCAGCGCTGTCGGTACACGTCCACAGCACTTCGCCGCCTCGCGCCAGCGCCACACACGCATGAAGCTGGTGCATCCGCCCGCGAAGCCGAGATAGATGCGCCCGCGCAGCCTCTATGTTTTCGGGTTTTTCGAGAATTTCATAGCTGGAAGCAGACCAACGCTTGCCGCCGAAGTCCATCCGCCGTTCGGTGGCCAGTGCCAGCACCTGATCGCAGCCGATGACCAGCGCGTCGGGAAACTGCATACTGACAGCGGTGGCTTTGGCGGCCGCGAGCATTTCCGCAACTTCGATCGGATAATCCTCGTCGAGTGCTCGCTCGGGCTCAAACCCCGCACGCAGCGCCGGTTCGTCGACATTGGCTGGAATAACGTCGAACATCAGCCCGGCCTGCTCGAGCATCGTGCGCCGCGACCGGCTCTGCGACGCGAGAATGATGCGCTCGCGTTCAGCCATCGGCCTTTTCCCCGTCTCGAGCGGATTCGCGCTCGTGCAGCAGTTTAAGGATGGTGGCCGCCGTCTCCTCGATCGAGCGCCGCGTCACGTCGATCACCGGCCAGCCGTGCCGCGCGCAGAGTCGCCGTGAATGCGCGATCTCTTCCGCAATCCGCGTTCGATCGACGTAGTCGTCGAGGTTGCGGTCGGCGAGAAGCTGCACGCGGTTGCGGCGAATCTCCGATATGCGATCGGGACTCGCGACGAGGCCGACGACGAACGCCGAGTGGGGCTCCAGCAGCGCCGGCGCGAGATCGATACGCGGCACCAGCGGCACGTTGGCGGTCTTGTAGCCGCGTTGCGCCAGATAGATGCTCGTCGGTGTTTTGGAGGTGCGCGAGACGCCAAGAATAATGATGTCGGCCTGGTTGAGGTCGCTCGGCAACCGGCCGTCATCGTGGACCATGGTGAAATTGAGTGCGTCGATGCGACGGAAGTAGTCGGCGTCAAGCACATGCTGGCCGGCGACGATCGGCGTCTTGGCAGTCCCGAGGTAGCTCTCGAACACCTTCATGATCGGCTCGAGCACGTGCAGGCACGGCACGTTGAGTTCGCGGCACCGCTGCTCCAACGCCGTCTGCAGCGCCTCGTTGACGACGGTATAGAGAACGATCCCTGGTGCGGACTCTATTTCCTGGATCGCGCGGTCGAGTTGGCGCTGCGTGCGGACCAACGGATGCACATGCTCGATCGGTCGGATTTGCGCGTACTGGACGGCCGCCGCCTTGGCGATCGTTGTCAGTGTTTCACCGGTTGCATCGGAGATGAGATGCAAGTGAAAGTAGCTCGGCTGGGTGTGGGACATTTGTTGATAAAGTTCCGACTTATCCAGCGAGGTGCGGGGGTTGCATGGCCTACCCTATACTGTCCCCAGACCTGCCAACAGATTGATCAACACGATGACCCACCGGGAGGGCTCTGTTCGCCCCACCCCTTAAGCGCCACGTCGCCGACACTCTCATCCGACTGTTGTTCGACCGTCATCGACAGCCTGTCAAGCGGGTCGGTCGCTGCAACCGAGCCTGCAAACCCATGACACAAGACGACGTTTCGTGGATAGTAGGACAGTCGTCCACGCACCACCAGATCTGTACGACTGTTCTCCCACGGTGCGGTGTTCCTGTGCGCGAGCCGGTGACAAAACGATAGTTCCCACAATTCACAGCACTAATAAGATCAAGATCAACTGAGAAAACTCTCTATAGGATTTAGAAGTAGGATGAGCCGTTCGTTGGATAAGTCGTCGCCCATCGCACGTCGCCGGTTCCTGCAACCGTTCGCTGGGACGGCACTCGCGCCGCCCCCGATCTGGCTGATGCGACAAGCAGGCCGCTACCTCCCCGAGTACCGCGAAACGCGCGCCAAGGCCGGCGGCTTCCTCGACCTGTGCTACACGCCGGCGCTTGCTGCCGAGGTGACGCTGCAGCCGATCCGCCGCTACGGCTTCGACGCTGCGATCCTGTTCGCGGACATCCTGCTCGTGCCGGACGCCTTGGGCCAATCGGTGCGCTTCGTCGAAGGCGAAGGGCCGCTGCTCGATCCCATTCGCACCGCTGCCGACATCGCGCGCTTGTCACCGGACGCGACTCGACCCAAGTTCGGCCTCGTCTTCGAGACGGTCCAGCGGCTGCGCCAGGATCTGCCCGACGAGACGGCACTGATTGGTTTTTGCGGGGCGCCATGGACCGTCGCGACGTACATGATCGAGGGGCGAGGGTCGAAGGACCAAGCGGCTGCGCGGCTGTTCGCCTATCGCGATCCCGATGGTTTTCAGCGGCTCACGGACATGCTCGTCGAGGTCTCGATCGAGTATCTTTCGGGGCAGGTGCAGGCTGGTGCCGATGCTTTGCAGATTTTCGATACGTGGGCCGGCAGTTTGCCCGATGACCAGTTCGAGCAGTGGGTCATCGACCCGACGCGCCGCATCGTCGAGGCCATGCACGAGCGCCATCCCGGCGTTCCCGTCGTTGGATTTCCCCGCGGCGCTCAGGGTTCGGCGCTGTGGTACGTCACGGAGACTGGGGTCGACGGCATCGGGTGCGATACAGCGACACCGCCCTACATGATGGCGGAAGCCTTCGAGGACGAGAAAGTGGTCGTCCAGGGCAATCTCGATCCCCTTCTGCTGGTGGCTGGCGGCGATGCCCTCAAGGCACGCGTCGAGGAGATCCTCGAGCTGATGGACGGCAAGGCCTTCATCTTCAACCTCGGCCACGGGATCGTCCCGGAGACGCCGCCCGAGCACGTCGCCGACCTCGTTCGTTACGTCCGCGAGGGGAGCGCCGCGTGACTGGCACTGCGGGGCCGGGAGCACGAGCAGCCATCGCACTCGGCATCACGGCGGTGGGGATCGCCGCGGCCATACTTCTGCTCGGCGACCGCGCGTATATGTGGGTGAAAGCCGCCCACGTCATCGCCATCATCTCGTGGATGGCGGGAATGCTCTACCTGCCGCGGCTGTTCATTTACCATTGCGATGCCTTGCCCGGCTCGGAGCTATCCGAGACGCTCAAGGTGATGGAGCACCGCCTCCTCCGCGTCATCATCAACCCGGCCATGGCCCTATCCTGGATTCTGGGGCTCTGGCTCGCCTGGCGTGGTGGATTTCTGACGGCGGGATGGTTCCACGCGAAGCTCGCCTTCGTCATCGCGCTGTCGGGAGTGCATGGCTACCTGTCGGCGTCCGTTCGGCGCTTTGCCGCCGATCAGAACTCGGTTTCGGCCCGAAATTGGCGGATCATCAACGAAGCCCCTGCCGTCCTGATGGTCCTCATCGTCATCCTGGTGATCGTCAAGCCGTTCTAGGGTCGGGACCGGCTGGGCCTCTCCTAGCGCCGGCCCTCTCACCCATTGGGTCGATTCGTCTCAAAGCGGTGGACCGCAACGAAAATTTGATGCTGCGACGCGCTGCCCCTTTGACTCTGAGGGAACCTTTGCGATAGAGTTGCGCTTATCAGATCGAGTCGCTGCGTCGGCGTGACTTCGCCTGGCCCCCAGCCGACAAGCCCAAGCATTCCTGACCTTATCGACCCCTAGATCGGCTCGTCCGACAGCGGGTTTCCTTCCGCACATCGCGACCAGACGCCCGGAACCCCGGCAGTCGGTTCGCCCCCTCCCAATGAGTTTCCCATGCAAGACGTAGTCAAAGAAGTGAAATTGGCAGACCTCAAGTCGAAGTCGGCAACCGAGTTGTTGAGCTTTGCCGAAGAGGCTGGCGTCGAGAACGCCAGCACCCTGCGCAAGCAGGAATTGATGTTCGCGACGCTCAAACAGCTCGCATCCCAGGATATTGAAATCATCGGCACCGGCGTCGTCGAAGTGCTGCAGGACGGCTTCGGCTTCCTGCGCTCGCCCGACGCCAATTATCTGGCCGGTCCGGACGACATCTACGTGTCGCCGTCGCAGATTCGCCGCTTCGCGCTGCGCACCGGCGATACGGTCGAGGGCCACATCCGCGGTCCCAATACCAAAGAGGGCGAGCGGTATTTCGCCTTGCTCAAGGTGAACCGGATCAATTTCGAAGATCCCGAGGCGACAAAGCACAAGGTCCACTTCGATAACCTGACGCCGCTCTATCCGACGGCGTGGCTGAAGATGGAAATCGAAGACCCGACGATCAAGGACTACTCGGCACGCGTCATCGACATCGTCGCGCCGATCGGCAAGGGCCAGCGCGCCCTCATCGTTGCGCCACCGCGCACTGGTAAGACCGTCGTTCTCCAGAATATTGCCCGGTCGATCTCGACCAACCATCCCGAGTGCTACCTCATCGTGCTGCTCATCGACGAGCGGCCGGAGGAAGTCACGGACATGCAGCGCTCAGTGAAGGGCGAGGTTATCTCCTCGACTTTCGACGAGCCGCCGTCACGGCACGTGCAGGTCTCGGAAATGGTGATCGAGAAAGCCAAGCGCCTCGTCGAACACAAGCGTGACGTCGTGATCCTGCTGGATTCGATCACCCGCCTCGGCCGTGCCTACAACACCGTTGTGCCGTCCTCGGGCAAGGTGCTCACTGGTGGTGTCGACTCGAACGCGCT
>LNEA01000293.1 GCA_001464855.1 Rhizobiales bacterium Ga0077530 | reverse complement strand
CCGCGGCGGCGGCCGACGGCCGCATCGACGCCCGTGAGCAGGAGAAGATCATGGGCGGGCTGAAGCAGGCGGGAATCGATCGTGAAGCTGAGGAATTCCTCGCGCAGGAAATGAACAATCCCGCCACAACCGCCGATCTCGCCGCTGCTGTTCACGGCGACGCGGAAGCCGTCCAGGTCTTTACCGCAGCGCGCATCGCCGTCGACGTCGACAACGCCGAAGAGCACGATTTCCTCGTCGCTCTTGCCAAGGATCTCGGCCTTGACGACGAACTCGTCGCGCACATCGATGCAACCGCGCGGCAGGCGGCGTAAGAACGTCAGGCAGTCGAGGCTTACTGTCCGAACAAAGCCGCGTGCATGATGCGGCCTGGCACGAACGTGAAGACGCCGGCGATAATCAGCGCGCCGGCGAACAAGCCGATCATGCTTCGCTTGTGCGCACGAATATTGCCCCGCCGCGCCAGCATGACTGCGACGGGCGTGAAGCCGATCACCCACAGCGACAGTGCGTGAATGATACTGAAGCCGTGCCACTGATTGATGCCGTGGATCCAGAATGAACTTGCCGCGATAAGCAGCATCAGCCCGACCCAGGCATAACCCGCCATGCGATGCGGTCCATCGCCCTTCCGCCGCGAAAGCTGAACCACCCCGATCGCGAACGCCGCCATCGCCGCGAACGCATGAATCTGGATCGTCGGGCTCGCCGACAGCAACGGTTCGAGTGTCATGTCACACCTTGGACGGCCCTAATCTCAGGTGGTGGCGCGAAGTCCTCGGGTATGCCCGCCAATCCCATCTTCTGGAACCAGCGACCGAGTGCCGGCGACGCGGTCACCACCGCGAATGGGATCGCGACGAGATAGCCGGCCGTCAGTGGTAAGCTCCACCATAGCACCTCGGGCTCGATGAGCCATAGCGCCCCGCACACGATAACGCCGAACAGTGTCTGCGGCCACAACGTCCGCACCGCGGTTTCCCACGAGATGCCGTACGCGTCGCGAGACTGCCCACCCCAGACGACCGACTTCCCGAGCGCAAGCCCGATCATGAAGATCGAGGTCCGCATGGTGGTCACCGCGCCCTGAAGGAACGAGAACACGAGTTCCATCACTGTCGACAGCGCGAAGTTGAACGGCCCGCCATAGCGCGCGACGCCACCCTTGGTCAGCACCGCATCGATGAGCCCAGCGATCTTCGGCATCAGGTACATCGTGAAGAACAGGAAATAGAGCAAGATCGCGGCTCCCACGGGATAGTCGGCGATCCCTTGCGCCTCCCACGCCGCCAGCGGCAACAACGCGATCATCAGCGTCCAAGCCGGATTGCCGATGAACATCGAGATCGCCCAGACGAGCTGGAAGCGGCTCATGACATGGAGCCCCGGCAGGTCGAGCAATTTGACGTACTGCATGTTGCCTTGGCACCAGCGCACGTCGCGCTGGACGAAGTCGAGCATGGTCGGCGGGTTCTCTTCCCACGAATCACACTCGATCGGCAGCACGCGCACCTCATAGCCCGCGCGGCGCATCAGCGTCGCCT
The DNA here is from genome assembly GCA_001464855.1 of Rhizobiales bacterium Ga0077530. Classification (GTDB taxonomy): domain Bacteria; phylum Pseudomonadota; class Alphaproteobacteria; order Rhizobiales; family Hyphomicrobiaceae. The sequence goes on along the minus strand of LNEA01000293.1, from coordinate 12,309 downwards.
CAACCTGGTCGTGCGAAAGCACGTGTCCACCGAGCGGCGGCTTGCCCGGCAGCAGCGGTAGATCGCACCCTTCGACAAACGGCTTGATCCGCACGACCGCGTTGTGCCCCCAGAACGGCCCACAATCGCCGACCCACCACGCCTGCCCCATCGTGTAGGAGCGCATCCCGTGGCGCATGCCGAATTGGAAAATGCGCGCAAATGTCGACGACGACGGCATCCCGACGACGAGCGATTGCAGAATGCCGATGCGCGGGTGCGCCTGCATCATCCGCACCAACCGCACGATCGCCGGCCCCGACATGACGCTGTCGGCGTCGAGCGGCACCATCAATTCGAAATCCTGGCCCCATCGATCGCAGAAATCGCGGACATTTCCTGCCTTGAAACCTTTGTTGTCAGTCCGGCGCCGATACGTGATCCGCGAGGCGTCGGGATCACTCGCCTTCCACGCCGCGATCGCCGATTCTTCGGCCGCAGCGGTATCGGGTTTGTTGGTGTCGGACAGTACGAAATAGCTGAACTGTGCGCCTTCGCCGGTCGCGTCGAGACTGTCCTTGACGATCCGCAGCCGCCGGATCGCGCGCCCTGGATCTTCGTTGCGCAACGTCATGAACACTGCGGTCTTGATTGCGATAGGCGTCGGCACGTCGCCGGCCGCTGCGTAGGGCGCCACCGCGCCCATGGGATCCTTGTGGAAATGCAGCAGCCAAAGCCCGATCACGGAGTTCCAGAATCCGACCACCGCCCATGGCGTGCCAATGGCAAAGCAGACGAACATGATGGCGTCGACGACCGTCCAACCGCCCGCGGACATGATGTGGGCAGCAAGGGAGACCGTCGCCACCCACGTCACGATGTTCAGCGTTGCGAGCAGCCATCGCCGACGGGACAGCTCACTGTTTGCCTGGAGCCCCGTCGGTACGGTAAGGCTTGAGGCGTCCGCGCGGGTCGCGGCGGGCGTCGCGGAATCCATGTTGTTGGTCATTCGTTGCGCTTGCTGGAATGTTGAGGAATAGGCGCACTATACGCGCGCGACGGATGCGGTAACTGGGCGGAATGGAGTGACGATGGCGGACAAGCCAACCGATACCACAGGAAACCCGCCTGTCGCCAACGTGTCGGCCGCGCCATCGTTCCGGGCCGGCGGTCCTGCGCCGATCTCCCGCGCCATCTGGTACACGGCGCCGGGCGTGGTGGAGATACGGTCGAACCCGCTGGAATCCGTCTCCACCGGCCACGCGCTCGTGCGGACAGCCTTCAGCGGCATCAGCCGCGGCACCGAGCGGCTGGTCATGAGTGGCACCATCGGTCGGCAGGAATGGGAACGCATGCGCGCCCCTATGCAGGAAGGCGCGTTCCCTTTCCCAGTGAAATACGGCTATTGCGCGACGGGCACGGTCGAGGAAGGCCCCACGGAGCTTCGCGGCCGCACCGTCTTCTGCCTGCATCCACACCAGGACTGCTTCATCGCGCCGGTCGAGATGCTCGCGCCGGTTCCGGACAAGGTGCCGGCGCGGCGGGCAACGCTTGCCGCCAACATGGAAACGGCCCTGAACGCAATTTGGGATTCAGGCGCCAGCGCCGGGGATCGCATTGTTGTCGTCGGCGCCGGCGTGATCGGCCTGCTGGTCGCTTATCTGGCGGCGCGTCTGCCAGGCGCGGACGTGTCAGTCGTCGATGTCGCCCCAGACCGTCGTGGCATCGTCGAAGCGTTCGGTGCGCGCTTTGTGACCGCCGATGCCGCTCCTGCCGATGCTCCACGCGACGCCGACGTCGTGTTCCATACCAGCGTCTCGGCGGCCGGCCTCAACACCGCGATCGACTGCGCCGGAATGGAAGCGACGGTCGTCGAGCTGTCATGGTACGGCGATCGCGACGTGCCGGCCCGCCTCGGCGGCGCCTTCCACAGTCGGCGCCTGAGGTTGCAATCATCGCAAGTTGGACAGGTCTCGCCGAGCCGCCGCCCTCGCTGGAGCTATCGTCGCCGACTGGAAAAAGCGCTGGCTCTCCTCGCCGACCCCGCCCTCGATGCGCTGGTCGCCGACGAGATCTCCTTCGACGACGCGCCGACAGCGCTGCCGCGCTTGCTCGGTCCCGGCGCCGCCGGATTGGCGCCGGTGATCAGGTATTGAAACGCCCAACCTGGTTGATCAGAGAACCAGCCCGGTCTTGGCGTCGATAAGGTGCATGTTGTTGAGGTCGGCGGCCATCTTGAGCGGCGCGCCGTCCTTGGCGCCGGCCGTCGGATTGACGCGGCCACAAATCGTGTCGCCATTGATCGGGAAGTAAACGAACGTCTCCATCCCCATCGGCTCGGTCACTTCGAGATTGGCATCGAACGGCACGATACCCGGCTCGGGCTGCGACTTCGCTTCGGTCAGATGTTCCGGGCGCAGGCCGAGCAGCACGCTGCCGTTACCCTTATGCTGGCTATACTTCTGCGCTCGCGCAGGCGGGACCGGAAACGAAATCTGGTCGTTGACGCGAAGCGCGAGCTGCCCACCGCTTTCCTGAATGGTGCACGGAATGAAATTCATCGCCGGCGATCCGATGAATCCGGCGACAAATCGCGTCCGCGGGTGGTGATAAAGCTCGGTCGGTGTACCGACCTGCTCGATCACGCCGTGGTTCATGACAACGACGCGATCAGCGAGCGTCATCGCCTCGACCTGATCGTGCGTCACGTAGACCGTTGTCGTGCGCACCTTCTGGTGCACTTTCTTGATCTCGATGCGCATCTGCACGCGCAGCTTGGCGTCGAGGTTCGACAGCGGCTCGTCGAACAGGAACACTTTTGGGTTGCGGACGATCGCGCGCCCCATGGCGACGCGTTGACGCTGGCCACCGGAGAGCTGCTTCGGCTTGCGATCCAGCAGTTCGGTGATGTCAAGAATGCGGGCGGCCTCATCGACACGCCGGTTGATCTCGTCTTTCGGGAATTTCTTGAGCCGCAAACCGAACGACATGTTCTCGTGCACCGACATATGCGGGTAGAGCGCATAGTTCTGGAACACCATCGCGATGTCGCGATCCTTCGGCGGCACATCGTTGACGACGTCACCGCCAATCGCGATCTCCCCGTCCGTGATGTCCTCGAGCCCAGCAATCATGCGCAGCGTCGTTGTCTTCCCACAGCCAGAAGGTCCGACCAGGACGACGAATTCATGATCCCGGATGTCGAGATCGATGCCACGCACCGCGAGCACCTCATCGTATTTTTTGACGACTTTTCTGATGTGTACTTCGGCCATGAAGCTCGCCCTTACCCTTTCGTGGCGCCGGCGGTGAGCCCGGCAATATAGTAATCCATGAGGAACGCGTAGATGATAAGCGGCGGCGCGGCACCAAGCAGCGCACCTGTCATGATCTGGCCCCAGTTGAAGACGTCGCCCTTGATAAGCGTCGTGATGATGCCGACGGGCAGAACGAGCTGACTTTCCGACGTCGTGAATGCGAGCGGATAGAGGAATTGCGCCCAACTGACGGTGAAGGCGAAAATCGTCGCCGCGATGATGCCCGGCAGCGCTACGGGAATGAAGATCTTCGTCAGGGTCTGCATCCACGTCGCCCCGTCAATCAGGGCGGCCTCGTCCAGTTCCTTCGGAATGGACGCGAAATATCCGATCATGATCCAGGTGCAGAACGGCACCGTCAATGTCGGATAGAGGATAAGCAGCACCCACCATCGATTGATCAGCTCGATGCCGGTGTACTCGTTGAAAACCGCCATCATCTTGAACAGCGGAATAAAGAGGAGCGTTTCGGGGATGAGGTAGGTCAGGAACACGCCGGTCGCCAGCGCGCCCGAGCCCCAGAACCGCATACGCGAGAGGGCAAAAGCCGACGGCACGGCGATAAGCATCGTGATGATGACCACCGATATCGACACGACGGCCGAGTTCCTGAAGAACGTCAGGAACGTCCCGGAGCCGAGCAGTTCCTTGTAGTTATCCAATGTCGGATTGAAGACCCACCACGGGTTCGTGATGGCCGAGATCTCCTGACTCGTCTTCAACGACGTAATCAGCATGTAGAGTGGCGGCGTCAGGAAGAAGATCACGAACAGGACGAGGAAAAAGTAGGACCAGCGCAACGCCCACTGCCGGTCACGGCTCATGCTGCCGTAACCTTTCTTGGCGGACGACGGCACGGAAGAAGTCGCGGTAGCCGTCATGCCTCGTTTCCTCGCTTCACGATGTCACGCAGAATGAAGATGGCGCCGATGGTGAGAATGGGCACCATGAACAGCGATACCGATGCGCCGAGAGGGATGTCGCCGCCCTCGATGCCGAGGCGGAATGCCCAGGTCGCAAAGACATGTGTCTGGTCCAACGGATCGCCGCGCGTCAGAACGCGCACGATGTCGAAGTTGGCGAAGGTGACAATGGTCGAGAACAGCGCCGTGATCATGATGATGTTGCGCATCATGGGCAGGGTGACGAAACGCATCGTCTGCCACCAATTCGCACCGTCGATCTTGGCCGCCTCGTAAAGCTGCTCGGGCACCGACTTCAGCGACGCCAGATACATGATCATGAAGAACGGCGCGCCGATCCAGACGTTGACGAGAATCACGCAGAAGCGCGCCCAGTGCTCGTCACCCAGCCATGGAATGCCGGCGATGCCGAAGTGCTCCAAAATCCAGTTGAAGGCCGAGTAGGACGGATCGAACAGCCACAGCCATGCGAGCGTGCTCATCGCCGGCGGGATGACCCAGGGAATGAGAAGCATGCCGCGCCATTTGCGCTGCCCCTTGTCCGGAATGTTATGGACGAAGTGCGCAACGAAAAAACCGATGATCGCTTTGAAGAACACCGCAGTGAGCGCAAATATGCAGCTCTGCCAGACGACCATCCAGAAAGTTTCGCGCGTGAACAGGAATGAGAAGTTCGATAGTCCGACGAACCTCTGCATCGACTTGTTCAGCATCGCCAAGTGAACGGCGTAGAGCGCCGGATAAATGACGAGGACCAGAATCAGCAATATCAATGGCAACGTCATCAGGAAAGCGATGGTCGACTTGCGCTGCCATGCCTTCTGCAGCGAATTGCGCCGATCGGCGCGCATCACAGATCCTTCGTTCTTAATTGTTGCGTCGACCATGACGACCTCGCAGGAATGTAGCTCTGGCGGAAGGCACGGAAGCCACTGCGGCGTCCGTGCCTGTCAGTTGCCGGACAGGTGCTTCCGATACATCAATGTACCCGATGGCTGCCAAGCCATCGGGATTTGATCATTCGCCATCTGCGCCCACGACGAGCGGGAGGTGGCAATGTTCGGCCATCAGCTACGCATGAAGCCTTCGAGCTCGCTCTCGGCGTACGAGAGAACCGAGTCGAGCTTCTCGCCGCGATGGTAGCGAACGACCATCTTCGTCATCAGGCCTTGCGTGTAAATCTGCTCGGCGATGCGATGCGGACTCGGCGCCGCTGCGATCGAAAGCACCTGATGGTTATGGGGGTTGGGGTAGTGATACAGCGTCCCCGTCGGCGGGCCGATTTCTGCCCAGGTCTTGAAGGTCGAGAAGTTGGCATAAGCGGGAATGTCATATCCCTTGCTCGCCTCGACCATGCTCTGCGCCGCAGCTTCGGTCGACAGGGCGCGAATGAGCGACTTCGCCGCAGATTTGTTCTTGGAGAACTTCCAGGTGCCCCAGAAGTACGGCAGGAACGGCGCGTGGCGGCCTGCAGGACCAATGGGCATGCCGTGGTGCCAAATCTGCTTGCCGATATCCGGCGCATCGCGATTGGCGACAGCCCATGCCGATGGCGGGTTCATGATCGTTGCGCCGCGACCCGAAACAAGCCACTTGTTGTTGGACGCATCGTCCCACGAAGGCGCGTCGCTCGGAAGCACCGACGTCAACTCCTTCATGTATTCCATGACCGCACGAACCTTGTCGGTCTTGGCCGTGATATTTTCTTTCTCATCGACCAGCACGGCGCCATACGAGTTGAAGAAAGCGCCGACCGAATCCACCGAATCCGATGTGGTTCCGAGACCGATTCCGAAAGCTACGTTCGCTTTCGCGCACGCCTTCGCTGCCTTCAGGTAGGTCTCCATGTTCCAGCCGTCGGCCTTTGGTGCCGCGCCGGCCGGATACATCGCGAGAATATCAACCCCCGCATGCTGCTTCAGCAGGTCGATGCGCGACGCCGGTCCCTTGATTTGGCTGCCGGCTGTCGAGGGAACGCCGACCCATTTACCTTTGATCTTGCCGAGATACTCCACCGTCGCATTGACCTTGCCGTTCTGCTTGACCAGATCGGCCATGATGTCATCGACAACCTCGAGATTGTCGGCGTGGCGGGCGGGTTGCCAGCTAGGAAACGACAGGATGTCGTGACCTGACTTCGCTTGCGACTCTGCGGCGATCGTCAGTAGGATTTTGTTGCCCTGAGAGGTGATGAAGTCGATCTCGACGTTCACCTTCTCCTTCTCGCCCCACGCCTTGGCGACCTTTTCGATCGCGGCGTTGGCACCTGGAACCCAATGGTCCCAGAAACCGACCTTCAGCGTGCCTGCCGACTGGGCCGTGCTCACATATGGCGATGCAACAACGCCAACCGCGGCCGCAGCGCCCGTGGCGACAAAGCGCCTACGAGAAATCGTCACCTTCTTCATGCGTAATTCCTCCGGTGTATCGGCGCTTTACGCCGTTGTTGTTATTTTGACGCGATGATATTCCGCATAACATATTAGACACGGCAGCTACCATCGCGCCACCCTAAATTTTGTGCACGCTCCGGCCGTTAAGCAGAGCGATTCTATTTTAGTTGCGGCGGAAGCCTTCGATCTCGTTCGTCGCCCAAGCCAGCGTCTGATCGATGTTCTCTCCGCGGCCGATTCGCACAATCATCTTCGGCATAATCGCGTTCGTATAGAGCTGCGATGCCATGGCCGGTGGCGCCGGAGAGCAGGGCAGGGAATTCACCTGATCCGCTCGATTGGGGTAATGCGACAGCGTTCCGGCTGGCGGGCCCTGGACGTCCCAGACCTTGTAGTCGAGCAGCTTCTGATACGGTGGAATGTCATAGCCCGCCGCCCCCTCCACAAGCTTTCGAATCGATTCCGGCTTGTTGATGTGGACGAGGAGGCTCTTTGCCGCCGACTTGTTCTTCGAAAAATTCCACAGACCCTGATAGCGCGGCAGGGATGGTGCGAAGCGCCCTTTCGGACCCTTCGGCATCGCGTGAGTCCACAGCTTCTCGGCGACTTTCGGCGCGTCGCGCTTGGCAACCACCCAAGTGCTCGGCGGATTGAAGACCAACGCGCCCTTGCCCGAGATCAACCACTTGTTGTTCGACGCGTTGTCCCAGGACGCGGCATCTGTCGGCAGGAAGGCGAAAAGCTTTTTGGTATAGTCGAGGACCTGCCGCACCTCATCCGATTTGACCGTCGTATTGCCCTTGGCATCGACCAACGCCGCGCCATAGGCCGAGAACAGCGCGCCGACCCAATCGAGACTATCCGTGGTCGCGCCCAGCGGCAGACCGAACGAGTGACCGGCCTTGTGGCATTTTTCGGCGGCAACGAGAAACGCGTCCCACGTCCACTTTTCCGCTTCCGGTGTCGGGTCCTTGCCCGCCGGATACATCGCCTGCACGTCGATGCCGGCAATATCCTTCATGAGATCGATGCGCGAGCACGGTGGCAGGATCAGCGATCCGCGCGTCGACGGTACGACGTTCCATGGTCCGCTGGACTTGCCGATGTACTCCATGGCCGGAGAGATCGGTCCGTTGTTGGACAGCGCCTCCTTCATCACCTCGTCGACCGGCTCGAGCGAACGCACGTACTGCGCCGGCTCCCACGCCGTGAAATCCATGATGTCGTGGCCGGATTTGGCCTGCGCTTCGGCGGCGATCGTCAGCAGCAGCTTGTTTCCCTGCGTGCTGAGGTAATCGATCGTGAGTTCGACCTTCTCTTTCTTGGCCCACTCCTGAGCGATCTCGTCGAAGACTTTATTGCCGCCCGGCACCCAATGGTCCCACATGCCGAGCGCAAGTTTGCCCGCCGCATGCGCCGTGCTGACATAAGGTGCCGAGATGGCCGCAACCGTTGCGACCGAGCTTGCAACGAATCTGCGCCGCGTAATCCTTTTCTTGGACATTGCTGCTTCCTCCCTGGGGGTTCGCCTTGTCGAAAGCGCGCTTGCTGACAACTCGTTGCCGGAACCGGCGTCACGAGATCGGTCTGCAAACGCTCGATACGGTGGCTAAACATGGCGTTTCCTGCGGCCTTGACCGCTTGCGGGGTTGGTGCGCCCAACTCCTCGCTCCCCTTATTGTTGAGACGTCGGGCCATGTGTGGGGATCAGACGGCCGGTTGTCCGTTAACTGGACTCCGTGAGTAAAGCGCATTTGTGTGGCGATGAATAGACCATCTTAGGCGCACGACCGATCCGCAAGCGTCAGTTCCGAGCGCCCAACAAACCAAATAGAAGTGGCGCGAGCCGCGCCAACGAGCGCCAGATCCATCCCTTCGACCGCGAGATGCAACAATGAGCGCGACATCCATCAGTAAGGCACTGACCCCTCCCGACATCGCAGCCCGTAAGGGCGCTGCACCGATTGTGTGCCTCACCGCGTATACGACGCCTATCTCACGCATCGTCGATCGCCACTGCGATTTGATCCTGGTCGGCGACAGCGTTGGTATGGTGCTTCACGGATTGGCTTCGACGGTCGGCGTCACGCTCGAAATGATGATTCTTCACGGTCAGGCCGTTCGCCGTGGTGCCGAGCGTGCACTCGTTGTCGTCGACCTCCCGTTCGGCTCCTACGAAGCGAGCCCCGAGCAGGCTTTCAGTAGCGCTGCACGCGTGATGGCCGAGACGAACTGCGCCGCCGTGAAACTGGAAGGCGGAGAGGCCATGGCCGAGACAGTCCGATTTCTAACGCGCCGCGGCATTCCCGTGATGGCGCATGTCGGGCTGACGCCGCAGGCCGTCAATACGTTCGGCGGTTACAAGGTCCAGGGTCGCGGCGCCAGTGCCGAGCGTGTGGCGGCAGACGCTAGAGCCGTCGCCGAGGCTGGCGCGTTCTCGGTCGTTCTGGAAAAAATCACCGACACGCTCGCCCGGACCATCACCCAACAGATCTCCGCTCCGACGATCGGCATTGGTGCATCGGCGGCGTGCGATGGGCAAATCCTCGTGATCGATGATGTGCTCGGACTGTTCGACGACTTCCGGCCGAAGTTCGTGAAACGCTATGCCGAGTTCGGCCGCGATGCGGATGCCGCGATCGCCGCGTATGCCGCCGACGTCCGCGAGCGAAAATTTCCCGCCGCCGAGCATGTCTTCGGGGACGGCCCGCAGCGCCGCGGCACCTGAGGCGGCATCAGAAGCCTGATGACATCACGAGCCTATCCGGGGCAATTTGATGAACGTGGGTGGCGCAGTCGCGGGCCAACCCAACTATTCGCATCACCAAGGAGCACACCATGGCCGCCATGCGGTATCGCACGCTGGGTCGCAGCGGATTGAAGGTTTCTGAGCTTTGCCTCGGGACAATGATGTTCGGCGGGCCGACCGATCAGGCCGAAGCTCAGCGCATCGCCGACCATGCTGCCGACGCCGGCGTCAATTTCATCGACACCGCCAACGTCTACGAACAGGGACGATCTGAGGAGGTCACCGGTCGCGTCATCAAGGCCAAGCGCAACCACTGGATCCTTGCGAGCAAACTCGCGCAGCCGACTGGTAAAGGACCGAACGACCGCGGGCTGTCGCGACGCCATATGATGGAGGCAACCGACGCCTCGCTGAAACGGCTGGGTGCCGATCACATCGACATCCACTACATCCACCGCGTCGATCCCAATGTTGCCTGGGAGGATGTGGCACAAACCTTCGGCGATCTGATCCGTGCCGGCAAACTGCGCTATTGGGGCCTGTCGAACGTCCGCGCCTGGCACATCCCCACCATCATCAACGCCTGTCGTGCTGTCGCCGCGCCGGCGCCCGTCGTCCTGCAGCCTTACTACAATCTCATGAACCGAATGCCCGAGGTCGAGGTGCTGCCCGCCGCTCGCGCCAACGGCCTCGGCGTTGCTTCCTACAGCCCGATCGCGCGCGGTGTGCTCTCTGGCAAATATCAACCGGGCAGCAACGCGCCGCCGGACACGCGCGCGGGCCGCAACGACAAACGCATCCTGGAGACCGAGTGGCGACCGGAGTCGCTCGCCATCGCCGCGAAACTCAAAGCGCACTGCGACGCCAAGGGCGTCAGCATCATCCATTTCGCGGTCGCGTGGGTGCTCAACAACGCTGCCATATCCGCGGTGATCGCCGGTCCGCGCACGTTCGAGCAATGGTCCAACTATCCCGGCGCGCTCGAATACAAATGGACCAAAGACGATGAGGCGCTGGTCGACAGCCTCGTGACACCCGGTCATCCGTCGACACCGGGCTTCACTGATCCGGGCTATCCGATCGAGGGTCGCTTCGCGAAGATCGACTAGCGCGCCATCCGCGCCGTCGACTTCAGGACGTCGACGGCTTCGTTGACCATGCGCGAGACAATCTGCGCGGCTGGCTCAATGGTCTCGATCAGGCCGAGCGCTTCACCGGCGACGAGACCAGCCACGGTCGCATCGCCTTCGCTGACGGCTGCGTTGAAACGCGCGGTCTCGGCGGCGCGCTGCGTCAACAGCTCGCCTTCCTTTCCGTGCCATTGCGCGGTGAAGGCGTTTCGTACGATGCGCGTGTCGAAGCGCTCGGGCCAATCCTTCTGACGCACGATATCCGTGACTTTCGTGCGCAGAGTGTCGTCGCCCGTCGCCGCGATACCAGCCGCGTGCATCTTCGGATGAACCAGCGCTTCCTCGGCGGCCCAGAAACGCGTGCCGACCATCACACCGTCCGCACCCAGCGCGAGCGCCGCCGCGAGCCCCCGTCCGTCCGCGATACCGCCAGACGCACATAGCAGTGTCTCCGGCGATTCCCGCGCCAGCAAATCAGCGATCTCGGGAACCAGCGTCATGGTCGCGCGCCGGACGCCGTGGCCTCCCGCCTCAGCGCCCTGGGCAATGACGATGTCAGCTCCAGCCTCCAGAGCCTCGAAGAAGCTTTGATCGACGGCGCAAACGGTCGCGGATCGCCAAACGACAGGCATACGGCAACCGGATTGTGCTTGAGCATCAAATCGAGCAGATGCGGCGCCTTCGCCATCGACCACGTGATGAAGCCGCCGCCAATGCGGGCGTTCCCCGCCTCGCGGAATTCGTGTTCGATGCGCTCGGCGTCACCGTAGCCACCGCCGATGAGCCCAAGTCCACCGGCTCCTGCCACGGCGTTGGCCAAGCGACCACCCGCCGCCGGATCCATCGGCGCCAGGATAATCGGATGCTGGATCTTCAATCGACGCGTTAGGCGTGTCTCGATGGGCATCGGACCCCTTGAATGCAGGTCGGCGCTTCTCCATGAAGGCGCGGCGGCCTTCGATGTAGTCTTCGCTGGCGAAGCAGGCGTCGATCGCCGCATTGATCTTAGCGGTCTCGCGCTTGTCGGGATCCTGCGTCGCGGCATGGATCGCGAGCTTGGCCGCCTTGATCGTCATCGGTGCATTATCGGCGATTGTTGCTGCATATTTGCGAACGTAGGTCTCGAGTTCTTCAGCCGGCACCACACGGTTGACGAGCCCCATGATGCGCGCGTCCTCCGCAGTGAATCGGTTCGCGGTGAAGAAGATCTCCTTGGCGAACGCCGGCCCGACAATGTCGACCAGCCGCTTGATGCCCGACGCCCGGTAGCCGAGCCCGAGGCGCGCCGCCGGCACTGCGAAGAAGCTATCGTGACCGCAAATGCGAATGTCGGTGTTGAGCGTGATCGCGACGCCGCCGCCAACGCACAGGCCCCGGATCATGGCGATGGTCGGCTTGCTCACGTTGGCGATCGCCGACTGCGCCGCCGATCCCGCCTTGTCGTAGATCTCGATCGTTTCCGCGCGGTCGCGCTTCTTGTCGAATTCGGAGATGTCGGCGCCCGATACGAACGCCTTGTCGCCGGCGCCGGTCAGCACGATCACGCGGACCTCCGGATCTGCTTCGAAATCGGCGATGATCTTGGGGATCGCAACCCACATCTCATACGAAACGGCGTTGCGTTTCTCCGGCTGGTTGAAGGTCATCCAGCCGATGCCGCCTTCCTTGCGGGCGAGCATCTTGGTCGTACCGAGGTCCATGACGAAGTCTCCACAAGGGCGCGGACGGCGCGCGGGCGGCGCCATCCTCGATCAACATGCCTTCGATAGCAATGGGGCCCGGACATGCCTGCCCAGGCCCCAGCGCAACACCCACGTC
>LNEA01000292.1 GCA_001464855.1 Rhizobiales bacterium Ga0077530 | reverse complement strand
GCGATCGCCTTGTCGAGATCCTTCAGGTCGAGTTGGCTGAACGCCCGGTTCTCGAAGGCCAAGCCGTAGCGGGGATTGAGCTGAATCGCCCGGTCAAGATCGGCAATGGCGCGCGTGTGATCCTTGGCACCGAGCGCGTGCGCCCGCGCCCGATTGTTGAACGGCAGCGGATATCGCGGATCGAGTTCGATCGCCCGATCGAAATCGGCGATGGCTCGCTTGTAGTCCTGGAGATCCATGTAGGCGACGCCGCGATCGTTGATGTGCGCCGCGCTTCGTGGTTCGAGTTCGACGGCCTTATTGTAGTCGGCGATCGCGCGATCGAAGTCCTTGAGGCGGAGGTGGGTCAACCCACGCTGGGAATAGTTAGCGGCGGTTGGCGCCAGTTCCAGCGCGCGATTGAAATCGCTCAGGGACCGCTCGGGCTGGTTGCGCTCGCGCAAGGCCCAACCGCGAACGGCGTAAGCCTCTGCGAAATTGTTGAATTTGGAAATGATCTCCGAGCAGGCAGCGACGATTCCTTCGAGCGGCTTCGATGTCTGGCAATCGGTGTCCGCGAGCTTCGGCGGCGCGTTCGGATCGGTGGCAACGGCGCGGTCGCGTGCGGCCTTGTCGGCGGCATCGCGCGACGCTTGGCGCTCGCGCGCCAGCCGATCCGTCCGCTCCTTGTCCTCGACCTGCTGCTTCAGCCGTATGAGCTTTTCATCCTCGACCTGCTTGATCGGCCCGCCACGCTTGCGCTCTTCCTCGAGCCGCGCCTCGCGCTGCCCAGGCGTGCTCCAGACACCGGCGAAATTCGATCCGAATATGAGCACCGATGCGCCAAGCACACCCAAGACAAGGTTGCGGCCGAGACGCGAATCGCGCTCGGCGGCAACTCGCGCAATCGTTACTGGCCCAGGGCCGACGTCGGCGATCGCCTGGGGATCGGCATTCGCCGCGCCCGCGGCCCCCGACCGCGGCGCTGAGCGTGGCGCCGATGCCGGTTGGGACGCGCCTTCGCGGCGACGTGTCGTCCCTGGTCCAGACGTCGGTGATGACGGCGGTTCCGACTGTCCGCCGGGGCGATAGACCGGCGCCGAACCGGGAAGACCGAGCAGGCCGTACCATTGGGCAACGCTCTGTGGCCGCTCCGATGGCCGCAGCCGCAAACCCGCATCGATCGCGTCGAGGAATTCCGGCCGATAGTCCTCGGGGTATTCCACCGCTTCGGCGATCGGGGTCAGCTCATCTTCGATCTGCCGCTCGGTGGCTTCGGCTGGACGGTTGCCGGAGAGCGCACGGTATAAAGTTCCGGAAAGGGCATAAATATCGGTCCACGGTCCCTGCGAGCGACCGGCGGTCGTGTATTGCTCCGGCGGGGAGTACCCGGCCTTCACGATTGCCGACATCACCTGCGAGCGCTCGGCGATGGCCTGCCGGGCGGCGCCGAAATCGATGAGGCATGGCTTGCCGTCGCGCCGGATCATGATGTTGTCGGGCGCAATGTCGCGATGAAGCATGTCGTGAGAATGGAGATAGGCGAGCGCATCGAGCAGCGGCATTAGAATGCCGTCGATCTCGTCCTGACTCGGGGCACGGCCGAGTTGTTCGAGCCATCGCCCGAGACTGCTGCCGTCCTCGAATTCCAGCACCATGTAGGCGGTGCCATAGGCCTCGAACACATCGGCCACGCCGACGATCGAAGGATGCCGACAGCGCGCCAGCGACCGGCCCTCTTGGAGGAAGCGCTCGAGAGTCCAGCGAAAGGTCGGCGCGTCGCTCGGTCTAACCGTCGCGCTCACACCGTCGCGGAACGCGAACTGGCGCGGGAAATGCTCCTTGATGGCGTAGGGTTTACCGAGAGCCTCATGCCGCGCGAGATATGTAATGCCGAAGCCGCCAGCCCCGATCACGCTCTCGACGACATAGCGCTCAGAGAGGCGCGTGCCCGTGGACAGGGCGCTGAACCCTTCCGGAGCATGCGGTAGCTGGCCCCGGCGACCGCCCGCGGTATCGTTGTCTCTGCTGCTCATCGGGAGGCCATTTTGCTGAACGATCCAAGTGGCATGAGCACCCTACCGGCCCGATCAGCCGAACGGTCGACAGTGTTGCACCAGCGGCGCAATCGGTGCAACAGACTGCCAGAAGAATCCTGGGCGATTGCTGGAAACCAAGCCGTGTGCACGCTCACGTGGTGCCGGCGCGGCAACGGGCTAAGGTACACACAACGTCCGACCCGAGGGGCGGGGCACGCAACGACAATACGGGAGGCTACAGGATGCCATCGCTCGAAGGGCGCGTCGCGATCGTCACGGGTTCGGCCCGCAACATTGGCCGTGCAACGGCTCGTATGCTGGCTGGCGAAGGCGCCGCCGTCGTGATCCACGCGCGCCAGGACAAGGCGGGTGTGGACGAGGCCGTCCAATTGCTCACCGCCGAGGGCGTCACGGCGATCGGACATCTCGCCGACCTCTCCAATGAAGCCGGCGCTCAAAGTTTGATCGATGCCGCCGTCAGCCGCTTCGGCCGTATCGACATTCTCGTCAACAACGCCGCGATCCGCCGCAATACGCCAATCATCGATATGTCGTTCGCCGAGTGGCGCGATGTCATGGCCAACAGCCTCGACTGCGCCTTCCTGTGCACCCGCTATGCCGTCCCGCACATGATCCGCCAGAATTGGGGACGGGTCGTCAACATCGGCGGCATCTCGATGTTCAAAGGCACGCCGGGGCGCGCGCATGTTTCCGCGGCCAAGGCCGGTATGATCGGCATGTCGCGCTCGCTCGCCTCCGAACTCGGCCCGAACGGCATCACCGTGAATGTCGTCGCTCCGGGCGCAATCGATACTGTCCGCAGCGGTGCCGCCGGTGCGCGCGCCAGTGGCTCGGCAGCCAGCGCCAACCCGGTTGGCCGCGACGGAACGCCCGAGGAAATCGCCCATATCGTCACCATGCTGTGCCGGCCGGAAGCGGCCTACACGACGGGACAGACGATCGAGGTCAATGGCGGTTCGCATTTTCTCTGACCGTTACGCAGACGTTTGGGAAGCCGGCATAGCGAGACCCCGATCGGTGACTGTGTCATCCGATCGGGGCCTGTTTCGCGGTCACCTAATTTCGCGGAAGTCCTGATCAGCGGCTGGCCTGCGCCTCGACGATCGTGATGCCGACCTGACGATCGAGATACGATCCGCCGAAGTCATCGTGAATGCGCAGCTTGAACTGGTAGCTGCCGGCCGGCAGATTGATCGGCGTCGTCGACATCGCGGCGAACAGTTGCGACAGCGGGAGGTGGCTCGGCGCCTTGACGGCGATCGGCAGCTTCCAAGCGCCCTGTTGGTTGACGATCACTTTGCCTTCGGCATCGCGAACTTCCAAATCGACGGTCATCGCGGCCCGGATGTGTCCGCCTTCGTAGCGCGTCACAAGCGAGCGCGGCTCGAAGTAGATGTCCATCTGCTCGCCGCGGCGATATTCGGTGCCGGTGCGCGGCGTGACCTGGTTGAAAGCTTCGGCGCGGCCGTTGCTAAGCAGGATGCGCGTGATCTCGATCGACTGGAACTGGCTTTGGCCCGGCGCCTGGTTCGAGACTTCGCGGGTCTGCTGCGCGACCGGCTTGAAGCGCACCTGGAAGGCGTCGCTGTTCGACGCCAGGGTGGCGAGGCCCATAATGCCGGCTGCGATGATCGAGCTGAAGTTCATGGCACGCTCCTAAGTACTGGGTTGGCTCTGTGGTTCCCTGCGGCGCTTTGAACCGCGTTCATGAACATCATTTAATGACCTGTGAATTCGGTTCAATGGGGTGGCTGGAAATAATCTGCGGATCACGCGTTTGTGATCGACGGCCGGTTGGCCGGTCAGCTCGATGGACCGCAGGGAGATCGGCTAAAGGACACAAGAGGGGGCTGGTGGGTGTGTGCCGCGGGCATCGGAGCGGCCTGCCTTCGCGACGCCGAGCGGAGGTGCCGGTTGAAACCGGCAGTTCCCGCAGCTAATACAGCGCGTCATGCACCTGCTTCGCGCGTCCGCCTTACATACTCAGCGAATTCGCGTCCCGGCCGCCTCCGGGCGCCGGGTTGTCGTGCTTTAACGTGCGGGTTGCTTGAGCGAACGCCGCTTCGCCGGAAATTGCACGTAAAAGCAATGAGTAAGGGTCACCGGACATGGCCGGAGGCACCCTTCAATCGCGATGGAGCGCGCTTGGGATGGCGCCGCTCCGGGACCGTCTGAGCCCCCGAGGCACTTTCAATGACCGACACCAAGACCGATACGCGTGACTGGAGCAAAACGCTCTTCCTGCCTGAAACCGGCTTTCCAATGCGCGCAGGCCTGCCGCAGATGGAACCGCGGATGCTGGAGCGGTGGGCCAAGATCCGCCTCTATGACAAGCTCCGCGAGAGTGCGAAGGGTCGCGCCAAGTTCGTCCTTCACGACGGCCCGCCGTACGCCAACGGCAACATCCACATCGGCCACGCGCTCAATAAGATCCTCAAGGATCTCGTCACGCGCTCGCAGCAGATGCTGGGTCATGACTCCAACTACGTGCCGGGCTGGGACTGCCACGGCCTCCCGATCGAGTGGAAGATCGAGGAGGAGTATATGGCCAAGGGCAAGGCCAAGCCGAACCTCAAGGACCCGGCAGCGATGACGGCGTTCCGCGCCGAGTGCCGCGCCTTCGCGGAGCATTGGCTCAACGTCCAGCGCGAGGAGTTCAAGCGGCTCGGCGTCGAGGGCGACTGGGCGCATCCCTACACGACGATGTCGTTCCCCGCCGAGGCGACGATCGCCAGGGAGTTGATGACGTTCGCCAAGACCGGGCAGCTTTATCGCGGCTCGAAGCCGGTGATGTGGTCGGTGGTCGAAAAGACCGCGCTCGCCGAAGCCGAGGTCGAGTACCACGACTATCAGAGCGACATGGTGTGGGTGAAGTTTCCTGTTCGTATCTATGGACGGGACCCCGATTTCGAGTTTCGAGACGAGCTAGGGGACGCGTCTGTCGTCATCTGGACTACAACTCCTTGGACAATCCCTGGCAATCGCGCGATCTCGTTTCATTCCAAGATCGAGTACGGCCTTTACGAGGTCACTGTGTCGCCTGAAGGCAATTGGGCTAAGGTCGGCGAAAAGCTGATCCTCGCAGACAAACTTGCGGCCGAAGTGATGAAGGCCGCTAAGGTCACCGAGTATCGACGCATTGCTGGATTGCAGCCCAAAGACACTTTTCCAACCGCCTGCGCCCACCCGCTCCGCGACTCCGGCCTCGGCGGCTATCAGTTCGACGTCCCTCTCCTCGATGGCGATCACGTCACCGACGACGCCGGCACGGGCTTCGTACACACGGCGCCCGGCCATGGCCGCGAGGACTTCGACATCTGGACCGCGTCGACACGGCTGCTGCAGTCGCGCGGCATCGATCCGGCGATCCCCTATACCGTCGACGAGAACGGTGCCTTCACCAAGGACGCGCCGGGCTTCGGGCGAAAAGGGCGACGCCAATCAAGCCGTCATCGATGCGCTGGTGAAAGCCGGCAACCTGCTCGCGCGCGGGCGGCTCAAGCATCAATATCCGCACTCGTGGCGCTCGAAGAAGCCGGTGATCTTCCGCAACACACCCCAGTGGTTCATCCACATGGACAAGGACATCCCGTTCCTTGAGACGCTGTCGCGCGAACTGCGCGCGAAGTCCCCAGCCACCGGTTCGGGCCACAACCAGCCGATCCCGAAGTCGCTGCGCGAGGTCTCGCTGCAGTCGATCCGCGATACCGAGTGGGTGCCGAAGTCGGGGCCAAGCCCGATTGGGTCATCTCGCGCCAGCGCGCCTGGGGCGTCCCGATCGCGGTATTCGTACGCAAGAGTAGCGGCGAGGTGCTGGTCGACGACAAGGTCAACCAGCGCATCTACGACGCCATGTACGCGGAAGGCGCCGATGCGTGGTTCTCCGACGCCGATGGCGCGCGCTTCCTGAAGCCCGACTACGACGCCGCCGACTTCGAGAAGGTCAACGACGTGCTCGATGTCTGGTTCGACTCGGGCAGCACACACAGCTACGTCCTCAACGATCCGCACTTCCCGAGCCTGACCGGCATCGAGCGGCAGGTCGATGGTGGACGCGACCGCGTGATGTATCTCGAAGGTTCGGACCAGCATCGCGGCTGGTTCCACTCGTCGCTGATCGAATCCTCCGGCACACGCGGCCGCGCCCCGTTCGACGTCGTGCTGACGCACGGTTTCTGCCTCGATGAGAAGGGGCAGAAGATGTCGAAGTCGGTTGGCAATGTGACGGCGCCGCAAGACGTGAT
>LNEA01000291.1 GCA_001464855.1 Rhizobiales bacterium Ga0077530 | reverse complement strand
GGCGACCGCTCCCAAAACTGTTGCCGCTGTTCCCGTCATAGGTTTCACTGGCGAGGAATGAAAAGCAACGTGTCGCCCATCGAACTGTCGGATGCCGAAAAGAAGCGGCTCGATCGGGTTGGACGCCGTCGCGGCCGCAACCGGCCAGCCAAGGTTCCGGCGCGGCTGGTGCGCACCAGCGCCTTCGCGCCCAAGCGGCGTGGCCTTATCACCGACTCCTCATTTGAGCGGCTCTATGTGGTCCGCGGTCACTCCGTCGTGCGGGTGAGCGGTCGCGAGCTCGGAAGCCAACACCGCGACGCGCTCTATGCCGTGTTCCGTCTCGGTCACAAGCAGGTGGTTCTGCCCGACCGCGAGTCGCCGGTAGGATTCACCCGCTATCTCAAAGTCGAGACCAGCTGGCGCGAGCTTCTCAAATGCATGGGGCTCACCCAACACGCCAACAACATCGCGGCTCTGCACTTCACATTCGAGGACATCAAGAAGGTGGTGGTCACCATCTACGAGGGCGATGAGGCCAAACTTCTCGAGCAATACCGGCAGGGCAAGCTGCCCAAGGCGAAGGGCCGGATGGGCAACATGCTCCATGATGTTGAATGGGGCGGGCTTGGGTTGGACGACAAGGTCACCGTGTTCTTCGGTGAGTGGAGTGCCAACATGGTCATGTCGGCGAAGCTGGTCAGCTTGAACGCGGACGTGCAGTTTGCGCTCGGATCCGACTACGCCAAATCCTTCTGGCCGTATGTCGACAGCTTCCACAAGCACAACTGGGTGGACGAGGAACGTCTCGCTGAACTCGTGGGGCGCGACCTGTGGGGCGCGCATGAAGACGCCAAGACACGGCGGGATTTCCGCAGCAAATGCCGCAAGGCGTTCGAAGACATGGTGCGCGCCAAAGGCTTGCGCGCATGGCGTGTGGAAGTCCGTGGTGACGGACGGCACAAGAGCCATCGCTACCACTACGAACATGGCCTTGATGCCCAGCAGATGGATCTACCGCTGCTTGTGGACACCGAGGGCGGTCACACTTCGAAGGTGGCGTAGCTCAACATTTGCGTTCGACAAGTGCGAACGTGGCTCTCTGGCTGCGCAGGTTTGTCCTTACGAATGCGGATACGCGTGAGGGCTACAGGAAATGCTGGTCGCCCCATCCGCTCTCCATTCGAAAGCTGCGGCGCTGTCCGCTCCGATCTGCTGCCGTCAGCCCGCGCCAAGTTATCTGATCTGGTTCCGGATTAGCAGGACGTAGCCTAGTGCCAACGGCGCGTCGTTGTCCCCTATGAGTCCCCTAGGCACTGGGATCCGCGCACTAATTTTCTATAAGTCATTGATTTTATGGAGCGGGCGATCGGGATTGAACCGACGACATTCAGCTTGGGAAGCTGACGTTCTACCACTGAACTACGCCCGCATTGCCCCGTTGATACGGCACATCGGGGGCCGTGGGCAAGGGCTGTCGTCCGCTTGGGTCGCTACGGTTAGGCTCCCGGCCTCATGCGATGGCCGGCGCATGGCGCCCGAGAAGCCGCAGGACATTGCCGGACGTGACTTTCGCGCGATCGGCTTCCGACAAGCGGTCGAGCGCCGGCATGGCCAGCGCGCCATCGGCATCCCCGATCTCGTAGGGAAAATCGGTCCCTAAAAGGACGTGGTCGGTGCCGTACGCCTTGACCAGAAAATCGAGCATGGCCGGATCGGCCACCACGGTGTCGTAGTAGAGGTCCTTCAAAAAGGTGCTCGGCGCCCGCGTGATGTTGGCGCGGCAGGCCGGGTTCGCCTCGTAGATCGGCGCGCTCCAGCCGAGATCCAAGCGGCCGGCGAGGTTCGCCAGCGTGCCGCCGCCGTGCGACAGCACGATCTTGAGACGCGGATGCCGTTCCAAGACACCCGAGAAGATGAGCCGCGTCACGGCGATCGTCGTCTCAGTGGGCCACCCGACGAGAGTCCGCAACGTATAATCGGTCTGGGCGATGCTGAGTGCCGACGAGGTTGGGTGCATGAAGACAAGCAGATCGAGCGCTTCGATGGTGGTGAAGAGCGGCTCGAACGCCGGATGGTCAAGAGGCAAAGGCCCCGCCGCCGTGCTCAAGACCACGCCGACAAAGCCGTGCAGTTCGACCGCTCGACGGAGTTCGTCCGCCGCCTTCGCAGGCTCTCCAAGCGCGGGGACCGCGAACCCGGCGAGGCGACCGTCGCCGTGGGCCACGAGCCACGCTGTCGACTCATTGAAAATTCGCGCCTCGTCGAGGCTGACAACCTTGTCGCCGTTCGCGATCACACTCGGCGGCGGCGACAGCAGCTGCAGCGTCACGCCGCGCCGCTTCATGACGTCAAGGCGCGCGCCGACATCATAGATGAGGGGATCAAGTGGGTTGCCGCCCGCGTACCGATAGCGATTGGGCCCGGTTACCTCCAGCGGCCATCCGAAACCGGGCGTCTTGACCATCCGGCGCACCACGTCATCGCTGAGCGCGTGCGCGTGGACATCTATCAGCATCGTTTGCGACCCCATCGAGGCGACCAGACTCCCGAGAGCTTAGTCGCTGCTTGCGGGACAATCACGTTCGCTGTTCGATGGCCCGGGTGGCGGCGATCACATGGCGGCGGCGTCCTTGGTATCGAGCCTGAAGACAGCATCGGCGATTCCGGCCTTGGTGACCGCGTCGAACGCCTCATCATCCGACGGCAGCAGGACGGCCGTCTCGCGAATACCGAGATCGTCGAGCTGGTACGGAGTACCGTATCCGTATTCGAGATGTCCGCGCCCGATGATACCGACGACCAGCGGTGGATCCGGTCTATTCAATGCATCGGCGATACCGCACGCGAACGCTCGGTCCCAGGTCTGCTGCGCGCGCACGAAGCGGGCGAACTCAGGGCTGGTCGTATAGTTCGCATCGCGCGCCCGCATACTCGAGAGAATTTCGAACAGATATTTGCGATAGCCGTCTGACGCGTCCTTGGCGGGAATCACGCCGTCGCGGTCGTCGAACGTGATCGCATCCCAGCCCATCTTGCCGACCTCGGTCACCAGCGCGCGGCGACAATTGACGGCTAGCATCGGGACTTTGAACTGTCTGCAAAAGTGGAAGAGAGGCCAATAGAGGTCGGGCGCGAAATTCCAGACGGCCTTCCATTCCGCTTGTTCGAGAAATGAGTCTGCATCGAGCGCTCCGGCGACCCACGCGTCCAGCGCCGGCTGCACGCGACGGGGGAACATCTCGAACGCCATCGCCATGTTGGGCCGCAGAGCGTGGAGCCCCGCCGCGACGTGGAGCTGCCAGCGATGGACATCATAGCGATTGTGCGTTTCGCCCAGCAGGACGGCCTGCTTCGCGGCCATCTTACTCAGCAGTTCGCCATGGCCGATTTCGCCGCCGGATCGTGGGTCAATCCAAGCACCCGGACGGTGCACGATAGTCATCAGCATGTTCTCCAATGGGCGCGTTCGATGCGATTATTCCGTCGGTGCGGACTCGGCCTTGCCAAACCGCCAGTAGCCCGACGCATTGAGCTCCAGTCGGTCGAGGCCGAGGTCTTTCTTGAAGTAGACGCGCAGGTCGCGCACCGTCTCCAGTTCTGCGCCGATCCACACGACTTTCGTCCTGTCATGAGGCAGCGTCACGGATTTCATTGCATCGACCAGCAGCGTCGTGCGACCGACCGGGAGGCCGTTCCGCTCGAGCCAATGCACGGTCACGTAGTCGGAATGCGTGAGGGCCTGTCGCTCCGCCGCGTCCTCGATCTCGATGAAGACCGTGGCGTGCGCCGTCGGATCGATTTTGGCGAGGATCCGCGCGATAGCGGGAATGGCGGTTTCATCGCCGCCGAGCAAATACCATTCGGCCTGCCGGAGCCCCAGCCCGGTCGGGCCAAGGACACCGATGACGTCGCCGATCGGCGCATCGACCGCCCACCTCGCGGCGACGCCATGCGCACCGTGGACGACGAAATCGATGTCCATCATACCGGCCGCCACGTCGACATCGCGGATCGTGTAGACGCGCGACTGAGGCCGCCTGCCCTCCTCGGGCCATACCGGTCGGCCGTTCTTGCCAGGCGTCGGCCATTCCGGCGCCGCCAGTCCCGAAGGCGGAAACAGAAGCCGCACGATATGCCCGCTCGATGCGAAGCGCGCGAGGTCACGCCCGGCAAGTCGTACCCGCACCATGCGCGGCGTTACCATCTTGCGGTCGACCAGCGTCATTTCCCGGAGACCCGGCAGCTCGTCGAGATCGGCATCGAAGCCATCCCAGACAAGCTCGGGCTTTTCGGGCGCCGCAACTTTCTCGAGGAAGTGGCCGAGGAATGACCTGAGCAAAGTTGCGCCTTGCTCGGTCCTGGATTCCACCTCAATGGACACGGCGCCGTCCTTTGACGACAAGCGAGCATTGGCGCCGTCACGACCGATATCGACGACCACGTCGTCCCCGTCATAGACCGCCGGAAGCTCGACTTCGCGCGCCCTCTCGTATAGCGAGGTGACATACGTTCTGGCATTCGGCGTGATGTGATGGACGCTGGTTCTATAGAGTGTGTCCAAGTGTTTGCCTCGGATTCGCAACCATGCGGCAGCGCCGCCCCGAGGCATCAAGGCATTGTTGACCAGAAAAGTCCAGTTTGAGTTCTGGACCGGAGCGAATGCGTCTGTACACGTGCTTCGATGCCCCCTTGCCACAAAGCCGCCCCACGAATCAGGCGAAGTCACAACATGGACGGTGGGTCGTGCCGATGTGCGATGACATCCTGAAACGCAAGAACCCCGGACTATGATGGTCCGGGGTTCTGTTGGTTTCAGAGTGGCTTCCGCTCAGTAGTCGCAGAACCAAAGCGGTCCGACCTTCACGCACGAGTCGGGGCGATTTCCGCGACCGCGCCACTCACGGCAGGGCCGGCGCTCGCCGAACCGGTTATGGCGGTGCCATCCTCGACGGTCCTGAGCGCAGACGCGGTGCTCGCCATGGACCTTGATCACGCCATTCATGGCGCCATCGGGAATTGGTGTCATCGGCGCCGGCGCGGCGCTCGCCATGGATGCCGACGCGGCAACAAAGGCGGCCGCAGCAAATATCTTGAGTGTTTTCATAGAGAACTCCCGTCATGTCGATTCAGACGGTCGGCCCGTGAGCTGAGGCCGCCGCTTCCCCCTAAACAAATCAGTCGCGACATTGGTTCCGCCAGCACGAAACGGGACTGCCGGCAATCGCGCCGCCGCGATCCGCGCGCTAACTCTATTTAAATGATCCCGCGATTAAATCGGCGTCGGGTTATTGCGTCGAGGGAGTCGCGAAATGTCTGTGCGTTCGCTGTTGCGTGCCGTTGCGCGGCTCGCAATCGTTGCATCGGTTGCGCTGTCCGGCGTGACATTCGGCGCAGACGATGCCGAAGCGCGTCGTGGCGGCAAGGTCCGCTCATCCAGCTCGCACACCAAGCCGCATGACGGCGGTGAGGCAACACGAAAGACAGGCGACACCGAAGACGGTTCGGCTGCGTCGCATGGCGGATCCTACGTTCCGGGCGTCCGCGTGCGCAGCCGGGAGACATCGCGCGGCGGCGAGACGACCACTGACGCGGGCCGCGCAGCATCGCGACGCCAGTCGCCGATCCCCGCCGGCGCCTCAGGCATGAACGCCATCAAAGATATCGACGTGCCGGGCTGTGCGCCGGGCATGATCTGCACGGTCTGCCTCGCCGGATGCGAAGGCTCGGTCAACAGCATTGTCGACGCGCAGGTGAAGACGCCTGAACCGAAGTCGCGGGAATAAGGCTGGCTGTACCTACTCCGCCGCGGCCTTGGGACCGTAGCCGAGCGCAACGTTGAGCTTCACGAGCAGGTCCGCGGCAGCGTCGGCGATGTTGGTGCCGGGGCCGAACACGGCTTTGGCGCCGGCTTCGAACAGCGCGGGATAATCGGCCGGCGGAATCACGCCGCCGACGACGATCATGATGTCGCCACGCCCTTCGCTCGCCAGCGCCGCACGCAACTCCGGTACCAGCGTCAAATGGCCAGCGGCCAGCGACGACACGCCGACGATGTGCACGTCGTTCTCGACCGCCTGCCGCGCGACCTCCTCCGGCGTCGAGAACAGCGGTCCGATGTCGACGTCAAATCCGAGATCGGCAAACGCCGTCGCGATGACTTTCTGGCCGCGATCGTGTCCGTCCTGGCCGATCTTGGCGATCAGGATGCGCGGGCGGCGACCGTCGTCGCGCTCGAACGCTTCGACGAGCCCTTGGATCTTGCCGAGCGCACTCATCATCGCGGAGGCCTCCGATCGATAGACGCCGGACACGGCGCGGATCTCGGCGCGGTGGCGGCCATAAACGGCTTCGAGGGCATCGGAAATTTCGCCGACAGTTGCTTTTGCACGCGCGGCCTTGACCGCGAGGTCGAGGAGATTGGCGCCGCTCTTGGCGCCGTCCGTCAGCGCGGCCAATGCCGCACTCACCTCGGCGGCGTCACGCTCACCCTTGAGGCGGGCGAGCTTGGCCAGTTGCTGCTCACGCACCTTGCCGTTGTCGACGCGCAGGATGTCGATCTCGGCTTCGCTCGACACGCGGTACTTGTTGATGCCGACAATGGTCTGGCGGCCGGAATCGATCCGCGCCTGAGTTCGCGCGGCGGCTTCCTCGATGCGCATCTTCGGCACGCCGGCGGCGATCGCCTTGGCCATGCCGCCGAGACGCTCGACTTCCTCGATGTGCGCCCACGCTTTGGCCGCGAGTTCGTACGTCAACCGCTCGATATAGTAGCTGCCGCCCCACAGATCCGCGGTCCGCGTCGTGCCACTTTCCTGCTGGAGCACGAG
>LNEA01000290.1 GCA_001464855.1 Rhizobiales bacterium Ga0077530 | reverse complement strand
CCTTAGGCGCAAATTCGGATTTGATGAGGCGCGCCCAGAGCAGGCGCGCGGCGCGCATCTTGGCGATCTCCATGAAGAAGTTCATGCCGATCGCCCAGAAGAACGACAGACGCGGCGCGAACGCATCGATGCCGAGGCCGGCGGCGACACCCGCACGCGCGTATTCGATGCCGTCCGCGAGCGTGTAGGCGAGTTCGAGGTCCGCCGTCGCGCCAGCTTCCTGCATGTGATAGCCGGAGATCGAAATCGAGTTGAACTTCGGCATGTTCGTGCTGGTGTAGGCGAAGATGTCCGAAATGATCCGCATCGAGGGCGCGGGGGGATAGATGTAGGTGTTGCGGACCATGAACTCCTTCAGAATGTCGTTCTGAATTGTCCCGGAGAGCTTGGCGAGCGGCACGCCCTGTTCCTCGCCGGCGACGATGAACAGCGCCAGAACGGGGAGCACCGCGCCGTTCATAGTCATCGATACCGACATGCGCGAGAGATCGATGCCGGAAAACAGGGTCCGCATATCGAAGATCGAGTCGATCGCGACGCCAGCCATGCCGACATCGCCCTTCACGCGTGGATGGTCGCTGTCATAGCCGCGGTGCGTCGCGAGATCGAAAGCGACCGAGAGGCCCTTCTGGCCAGCCGCGATATTGCGCCGATAGAACGCGTTGCTCTCCTCGGCCGTCGAGAAGCCCGCGTACTGGCGGATTGTCCAGGGCTGGGTCACGTACATTGTCGGATACGGGCCGCGCAGGAACGGCGCGATGCCCGGGAGCGTGTCGACAAAGTCGAGGCCAGCGGTATCGGCACCGGTGTAGACCGACTTGAGCGTGATGCCTTCGGGCGTCGCGAAGGTCGCGGCGGCCGCAGCGGCACCCGATGCGGCAGCCGGCGATGGCGCGAACGCAACGGTCGTGAAGTCCGGGATCCTGCTCATTCGCCGCCCTGACACATATGGGGTGTACCGCCTCGACTGTTCCGAAAACGGATCGTGAGCGCACGATCTCGAACAGCCTGGATTTCCCGAGTAGAATCGCGCCAACCGGCGCCCGGGTCAACCCCGGCCGTGGATTGGATGGCGCGGACTTCGCGAGCGGGGGGCCCCAGCGTTCGGCGCGGCGCGTTGACCCCCGAGCGGGCGGTCATTAACCTACCGGTTCGGCACAAAGGAGCCACATAGGCGAGCCATAGAACCGCACATGCAGGGTTACGAAAAACTCCGGATCTGGCAGACGCGGCTCGCCGCGGTTATCGTCATCCTTTTGGCGCTCAGCACTGCTGCGCCTGTCACCCGAGCCGAAGCTCAGGGCTTGAGTTTCATTCGCGATACCGAGATCGAGCAGCTCCTCAACGACTATGCGCAGCCGATTTTCCGCGCGGCAGGCCTCGGCGCCGGGCGCATCACGATGCGGATCATTCGCCATGAAAGCTTCAACGCCTTCGTGCTCGACGGTCGCAACGTCTTCATCCACACCGGATCGCTGCAGGTATCGGAGACGCCGAATCAGGTCATCGGCGTCATCGCGCACGAAGCCGGTCACATCGCCAACGCCCATCTGTCCGATCTGCGCTCGAAAATAGCCGCCGATCCCACGCGTGGCTTTCTGTCGCAGTTCCTGTTTGTCGGCGTGATGCTGAGTCAGATCCGAGGCAACGAGTTCGTCGCCGACCAGGCCGGGATGCGCTACCTCAACGCGACGAAGCAGTCCGGGCGCGGCATGATCGAAACCTTCGAGCGTTTTGCGCAGGAGGAGACCTTCACGCTACAGAAAACGCCCCAGAGCCTCTTCGCCCGCACGCATCCATTCGCCAGCGACCGCATCACCCAGCTCAAGACGCAAGCCCAGAACAGCCCATACTGGAACACCAAGGATCCCGCACCGCTGCAGCATCGCCACGATATGATGCGGGCCAAAATCGCGGGTTATCTGGATCGTCCGCAGATCGTCTTCAATCGTTATCCGCGCGAGGACACATCGCTTCCGGCCCGATATGGCCGCGCGATCGGCATGTTCTTCCTCAGTGGCGTTGACCAGGCCATGCCGCTCATCGATGCCCTGATCAAGGAGCATCCCAACAATCCCTACTTTCAGGAAGTGAAAGCGGACTTCCTGATGCGCTCAGGGCGCGCCCGGGACGCTGTGCCGTTGCTCCGCCGTGCGCTTCAACTCGCTGGCTCCGATGCGCCCCTGATCGCTGTGCGTCTCGGCCAGGCGCTCATTGGCGCCGACGAAAGCAAGGTCGAAGAAGTTGTCCAGCTTGTGCGCAAATCGTTGATCCAGGATCCCAATCCTCAGGCCCACCGGATCCTGGCCAATGCCTACTACAAGCAGAACAAGTTGCCCGACGCGGACCTCGCGACAGCCGAGGCGCTGTACCTCGAGGGCGACCTGAAGCAAGCGCAGATCTTCGCCAAACGAGCCTTGCCTCGCCTCAAGAGCGGTTCGCCGAATTGGATCAGAGCTGGCGATATCGTGAATTTCAAAATCCCTGGCTGAAGCTATAAGTCAGTCAAATCGCACGTTCCTACTGAACGCCAAAGAAAGTTAACCTCGCATGAGACAAACAATTCGCGGCCCGCGCCGCATGGTCGGCCTCGCTGCACTGGCAGCGGCCGTCGCGCTCACTGCGCCGCTCGCAGGGCGCGCTGAAGGCCCTCGCACGGACGCGCCGATCCGCTTAGCGCAGGCTGCCACGCCAGCGGCACCCGCGGCGAAGGCCGGCGATGCGTTCTCCGCCGAGCAACGCAAGGCGATTGAAGGCATCATCAAGGACTACCTGCTCGCCAATCCGGAGGTCATGCTCGAGATCCAGACGGCACTCGAATCCCGAATGGAGGAACTCCAGGCCAAGCGGCTGCAGGTTGCCATTTCCGCTCAGGCCGATCAGATCTTCCGCAGCCCGGATGCGCCGATCGCCGGCAATCCGAAGGGTGACATCACGGTTGTCGAGTTCTTCGACTACAACTGCGGATATTGCAAAAAAGCCTTCGGCGACGTCGCCAAGCTGATCGAGAAGGACAAGAGCGTGAAGCTCGTCCTGAAGGAGCTGCCGATCCTGTCGAAGGGCTCGGAGGAAGGAACACGCGTTGCCCTCGCCGCGAAGGCGCAAGGCAAGTACTGGGAAGTCCACCGGGCGCTGCTCAACATGCGTGGCCAGATCTCCGAACAAACCGCGCTCGCTGCCGCCGAGAAGGCCGGCCTCGATATGACCAAGCTCAAGACCGACATGAAGAGCGAGGCAGTTACGCAGGAGATCACCCGGGTGCGCGAACTCGCTCAGGCGATGGGCATCCAGGGCACTCCCCACTTCCTCGTCGCCGACCGCGCGATTGCGGGAGCGCCGCAGAACCTGCTCGATGTCATGTCGAAGCATATCGAGGACGTCCGCAAGGAAGGCGGCTGTAAAGTCTGCTGACGGGCGGTACTGCCCGCCAATGCAAGAGGATTTTGGCCCGCGCACCGTCAGGTGGCGCGGGCCTTTGATTGTATCTGCTGCGTTAGGCGATTGTGGCGCGAGAAAGCCCACTAGATTGGCCACCCACAGTCCCGCATGGCGCTCTATCGCGGCAACAAATAAGCTGGTAGACGGACATTGGAATGAACACGCTCAGGATCGCGCCGATAGGCGCCGCGGTGAGACCCACGGCGGCGGAATGCGGTGACGGTCGAGCAGAGGGTCGACACGAGGCGATGCAAAAGCCGGTTTATGTGCTGAACGGCCCCAACCTCAATATGCTGGGGCTGCGCGAGCCGCATATTTATGGCTCCGAGACGTTGGACGACGTCCGCATCATGGTCGAGGCGCACGCTCTCGCCCTTGGGATGACGGTGAACTTCCGTCAGTCCAACATCGAAGGCGAGCTGGTCAACTGGATTCAGGAAGCGCGCTCCGGTGCGAGCGCGATCGTCCTGAACGCCGGCGCTTATACGCACACGTCGATTGCAATACTCGACGCCTTGAACGCGGCCGAGTTGCCGGTGGTCGAAGTGCACCTCTCCAACGTATACCGCCGGGAGCGTTTCCGGCATCGTTCGTTCGTCTCGCCGGCCGCGCTCGGCGTGATCTGCGGATTCGGACCGACCGGATACCTGATGGCCCTCGACGGCCTCAAGGCTCACTTCGGCGCCGCCAAGGTCTCACGAGCCCCAGCAGGCTGAGCAGCCGCGGGGTTTCCATCGTCTCATCTCGAACCACTTCTACGGACGCATAGCATGGCAAAAGAAAGCAAGGATCGCGACGCCCTCGACAAGGGCCTGATCCGCGATCTGGCGCAGCTACTCAATGAAACGGGGCTTACCGAGATCGAGATCGAGTCGGGCGATCTCAAGGTACGTGTTGCGCGGCATGCTGCAGCGCCTGCGGCGTACGCGGTCGGTGCGCCAGCGGCCGCCGCCCTGTCGCCGTCCGGTCCTGCTACCGCAACAGGCGCCGCTGCGGCGTCTTCGGCGGGAATCGATCCGGCGAGCCATCCGGGCTGCGTGAAGTCGCCGATGGTGGGCACCGCATATCGCTCGCCGGAACCCGGTGCCGCCGCCTTTATCGACATCGGTACGCGCGTCACTCAGGGCCAGACGCTGCTGATCATCGAAGCCATGAAAACGATGAACCACATCCCGGCGCCGCGCTCGGGCGTGGTCAAGGAAATACTGATCGAGAACGGCCAGCCGGTCGAATTTGGCGAGCCATTGGTGATCATCGAATAGCAGGGCCGAGCGTCGCCCGCTCCCGCGGAGCATATGGCGCGATGCGCGACGAGGAACAGGTATGTTCGACAAGGTTCTGATCGCCAATCGGGGCGAAATCGCACTGCGCATCCAGCGCGCCTGCAAGGAGCTGGGCATCGCGACCGTGGCGGTTCACTCGACCGCAGACGCCGATGCGATGCACGTGCGCCTCGCCGACGAGAGCGTGTGCATCGGTCCGCCACCAGCGTCTGAAAGCTATCTCAATATCCCTCGCCTGCTCGCCGCCTGTGAAATCACCGGCGCGGATGCCATTCATCCAGGCTACGGGTTCCTCTCGGAAAACGCGCGCTTCGCCGAAATCCTCGAAGAGCACGACATCACCTTCATCGGCCCGACCTCGGAGCACATCCGGATCATGGGCGACAAGATCGAGGCCAAGGAGACGGCGAAGCGGCTTGGCATCCCGGTCGTGCCGGGATCGGACGGCGCAATTACCGATGACGTGCAAGCGATGCGCGTCGCCAAGTCGATGGGATTTCCCGTGCTGATCAAAGCGGCGGCCGGCGGTGGCGGTCGCGGCATGAAAGTGGCGCGTTCGGCGGAGGATCTCGAGGTCGCCTTCAGGACCGCGCGAGCGGAAGCCAAGGCCGCATTTGGCGACGACAGCGTCTATCTGGAGAAGTACCTCACCCATCCGCGCCATATCGAAATACAGGTGTTCGGTGACGGCAAGGGCAACGCCATCCATCTCGGCGAACGCGATTGCTCGCTCCAACGGCGACATCAGAAACTGCTCGAGGAGGCGCCCTCGCCGGCGCTCAACGCCGCGCAGCGCCTGAAAATCGGCACGACCGTCGCCAACGCCATGAAGAAGATCAAGTATCGCGGCGCCGGCACCGTCGAGTTCCTCTACGAGGACGGTGAGTTCTATTTCATCGAGATGAACACGCGACTCCAGGTCGAGCATCCGGTCACCGAGATGATCACCGGCCTCGATCTCGTGCTGGAGCAGATCCGCATCGCGTCGGGTGGTTCGCTGTCGGTCACGCAGGAAGAAGTGACCTTCTCAGGTCACTCGATCGAATGCCGGATCAATGCTGAGAATCCGAAGAACTTTCGCCCATCGCCGGGGAAGATCACCTATTGGCATCCGCCAGGTGGCCTCGGCGTGCGGGTCGATTCAGGCGTCTACCAGGGCTACCGCATCCCGCCCAACTACGACAGCCTGATCGGGAAGCTGATCGTGCACGGCAAGAACCGGAATGAATGCCTGATGCGGCTACGTCGCTGCCTGTCCGAATTTGTGATCGACGGCATCGAGACGACCATCCCACTCTTCACCGAACTCGTTCGGCATCCCGATATCGCCAATGGCGTCTACGACATCCACTGGCTCGAGCGCTATCTGAGCCAGCAGCCCGAGAGCTGATCGGTCGGCGCAGTTTCGGCCAGGATCGGCGCTCCGCAGCACATCCAGGCCGTCGGGCCTCTAACCTCGACTCGATCAGCCCAGACCAAAAACAAATGCGCCGGCACGAAGCCGGCGCATTTGATCGAATCCGTTATATCTAGGGTCTACGCCGCTTTCGATAGCAGAGCGCGAGCCTCGATATGGTCGCGCGCGACGTCCGCCGGGCGACGGATATCAATGATCGGCGAGACCGCACTTCTGAGGCGCGACTTCAGTTCGCTGCGGCCGCCATTGAAAGCAGCGAGCGGGGCGCAAGCGACCATGTCTGAAGTCGGTACGCCGTAAAGCGCGTAGTACTCATCCGCGTTATCGAATACAGCAAGCTTCTCGGCGGTCGTCAGGAAGCTTTCGCAGGGCGCGCCCTCAGCGATGAGCACATCGTGCGTTTCCAGCTCGATGTGGAAGTACGTGAGTTGGTCACCCGCCACATCCACTGGAGTGATGGTCCGACCGTTGATCAGGTCTCCGATCGGCATCAGCACGCCATTTAGGTGCACCATGTGCGAAGGTGAGAGGTAAAGATCGCGATGCGGACTGCCTGCGCCGAAAGCGTCCTTGGACACGCGCACGGGCATAGCATTGACATGCCACGGCGCGTCCCCGGATCTATCGGACACGATGCGGCCGATCCAGCGAACCGGACGAGCTTTGCCGCTCGCTGTAGCAACCAGATCG
Organism: Rhizobiales bacterium Ga0077530; assembly: GCA_001464855.1. Taxonomy (GTDB): domain Bacteria; phylum Pseudomonadota; class Alphaproteobacteria; order Rhizobiales; family Hyphomicrobiaceae. The sequence goes on along the minus strand of LNEA01000290.1, from coordinate 3,634 downwards.
CCGATACGGATCTTTTCAATCGCGACCTCGCCTTCTGGCGTCAGAAGGCGCGTGCCCGCGAGGAAGCACATGCAGGAGATCGAATTCTGATTGTACGATTTGGAGCAGAGTTCGTCTCTCCAAAATTCTGCAGAGGCCTTCTTGGCGACGAAAGGTGACATCGCCCCCAGCAGAGCGCCTGCCGCAACCAAACTGCGCCGACTTAACTTGGCATCGGGGCGCTGCGCCGCCCCTTCGAGCGCATTCTTATCTGTCATGGCATACCCCGCTGAAAACGAATTGCCGCTAATTTCCAGAAATGTAAACCAAGGTTGCACTAACAAAGTGGGATTCGGCAAGGCGTTCTTTAACCATTCAACAAGATTCCGATTTTGAGTTGCACTCCCGCAACGCACAACCACAAAAAAGCGCACCCGCAATCACATAACGACTTGGAAAACCACAAATTCGATGACGGTAGGCGCCGCCGGTTGTGAGATCGGTGAGCGTCGACTTATGCTTCGCCGCTGCACCGATCGAACGATTTGATGCCCACCTCAACCGGTAATCGGCCCCGGCCCAGACACCGACTCGCTACGCCGCCACCACCTTGTTCTTCAGGGTGCCGAGGCCGCTCCAGGAAATCTCCAGTTCGTCTCCAGGCACAAGGAACCGCTGCGGGATGCGGCTGCCCCCGGCGCCGTCCGGCGATCCCGTTGAGACGATATCGCCGGGCTGTAGCGAGGCGAACGCCGACACATAGGCAATCATGGTCGGGATATCGAACACCATCTTGGCGACCGTCGTCGACTGGACCTGCTCTCCATTGAGCTTCGTCGTGAGTTGCATCGCACTCGGATCCGCGATCTCGTCGGCGGTCGTGAACCATGGCCCGCTCGCGCCCGACGCATAAAAATTCTTGCCGGCGCCGACCGAGTGCTTCTGCCAGCCGCGGACCGAGCCGTCATTCATGATGGTGTAGCCGGCGATGTGGTCGAACGCTTTGTCCGCGGCGATGTGGCGCCCGGCCTTGCCGATCACCAGCACCAGCTCACCCTCGTAGTCGAAGGTCTTGGCGGCATCACCCTTGGGATACTCGAGCGGCTCGTTGTTGCCGACCAGCGCATCGTGCGTCTTGATGAACAGCGAGATGTCCTTCGGCGGCGGCACGTCGCCGTCGACCGGATGGCGCTTCGGATAGTTGACGCCGATGCAAATGATCTTGCCGGCGTCATGAAGCGGCGGCAGATAACGGATCGCGTCGAGCTTGACCGACGCTTTCTTGCCATTGGCCCATGACGCGATTTCGGGTATTTCGCCATCAGCGCGCCATCCGCAGGGATGATACCGCCGCCGGCCGCATCCGGCTCCACGACCACGCCCCATCCCTTGCTGCCGCCATGCACGTAGCTGATCAGTTTCATCTCATTTCCACCCTGTTGGATTTTCGTGTCTCGCGCATGCTGCCCCATCCCGACAGGGTCGCGCAAGGCGACATCAGAGCCGCTCGCCCTCGACACGCCGCTCGAGGTCGGGGAGTACAGTTGTCCGCTCCTTGAGGAACGGGTTTGCTGCGAGGGCCTCCCGAAAGGCGGCCAGCGCTTCTTTCCAGCGGCCGGCGTGGGAATGGATGGTCGCCCGACCGGCCAAGGCGCCGAAATGGCGCGGCTCCAATGCCATCACCTTCTCGATGTCTGCGAGCGAGCGGTCGTGCTCATTCATGAGGTAGAGGACGGTCGCCCGCTTGTTCCAAGCCTCGGCGAAGTCCGGGGCTGTCTCGATGGCTTCGGTAAAGCGGTCGTGCGCCGGCCCGAACTGTCGAAGCGCCATATAGCCCACACCCTCATTGAAGATCCGATCGACATCCGGCCGGCCGGATCGCATCCAGACCTGCCAGATCTCGGCGACGATCACGTCTGCTTCCGCGTCGCCACCGGCCGCCTTCAGGCTGGCGAAAAGGGCGTCGAGGACGCGGGCGCGCTCGCCGGCGGCGTCGCCAGGTACAGGGGACGCATGTTGCGCCGACGCCGGGTGCAGAGTGAGCGCGCGATCGGCAAGCACAATCGCGAAAGCCAGCACCAGCGTCCGCATGAGCGTTCGGAGCCACTCATTCTCGCGTCCACATCTGCGATGTCTGGCCATGGCCGGGCTCCAAGAGGTCGGTGCGCTCAACGCCATGATCGAGACGCTAACGCAGGCATTCGAAGTCCGCTAGGTTGGTCGAAACAAGTCACAAGAAGGTGAGGAGACGATGCCATGACCATCCCGCGCACGGTGTTTGGCGAGGAGCAGGAAATGTTCCGCGCTACCGTCAAGGATTTCATCGCTCGCGAAATCGCGCCCCACCACGATAAATGGGAGAAAGACGGCGTCGTCAGTCGCGAGGTGTGGCGCAAGGCTGGCGAAGCGGGCCTGCTGCTCACCGGCATCCCGGAGGAGTATGGCGGCGCTGGCGCCAACTTCCTTATGAGCGCCGTTCTCATCGAGGAAATGTCGAAAGGTCTCTATACCGGACCCGGCTTCCGGCTGCACTCCGACATCGTTGCGCCCTATATTCTCCACTACGGCAGCGAGGAGCAGAAGCGCTCGCTGCTGCCACGAATGGCGCGCGGCGAAATCGTGACCGCCATCGCCATGACCGAGCCAGGCACAGGCAGCGACCTGCAGGGCATCCGCACTACGGCGATCCGCCAGGGCAACGAACTCGTCGTCAACGGCCAGAAAACCTACATCACCAACGGCCAGCTCGCTGACGTCATCATCGTCGCCTGCAAGACCGATCCCAAGGAAGGCGCCAAGGGCATTTCGCTGGTCCTCGTAGAGGCTGAACGGGCCGGCTTCGCGCGCGGCCGCAACCTCGAGAAGATCGGCAACAAAGCGCAGGACACATCCGAATTGTTCTTCGAGAACGTGCGCGTGCCGCCGTCCAACATCCTGGGCGCCGAGGGCCGCGGCTTCAGCTATCTCATGCAGGAACTACCGCAGGAGCGGCTGATCGTCGGCCTTGCCGCCGTCGCGATCATGGAAGCGGCGCTGGAATGGACGCTCGCGTACACGAAGGACCGCAAAGCGTTCGGCCGACCGATCGCGGAGAGGTCGCGACCGAGACCCAGGTCGCACGCGTGTTCGTCGACAAATGCCTGGAACTGCATATCGAAGGCAAACTCGATGTGCCGACGGCGGCGATGCAGAAGTGGTGGCTCACAGAACTCGAGGGCCGCGTACTCGACATCTGCCTTCAACTCCACGGCGGCGCCGGGTTCATGTCCGAGTATCCGATCGCGCGCGCCTACGCCGACGCCCGCGTTCACCGCATCTTTGCCGGCACCACCGAAATCATGAAAGAGATCGTCGCGCGCTCGTTGACTGTGGGGCGTTAGAGATTTCTCCTTCTCCCCGTAAGCACGGGGAGAAGGAGAAGTAGCTAGGCAAACGTCACCGCATAAACCGGCGGCAACGTGTGCGAGACGCATGCCCAGCTATCGCCTTGGTCTTCGCTGATCCACAAGCCGCCAGTCGTCGAGCCCATCGCAAGGCGGTCACCCGTCTCGTCGATAGCCAACGCATGGCGATAGACGACATCGTAGGCGTGAGACTGCGGTAGCCCTTTGGTCAACGTCGCGAACGTCTTGCCACCGTCGCGCGTCCGCGCCAC
>LNEA01000289.1 GCA_001464855.1 Rhizobiales bacterium Ga0077530 | reverse complement strand
TTGCCATCCAATCCCTAGCTCAGTGCTGAAGTGCAGGCGAGAGGCGCGCGCAGGTCGGCCGCTGCGGCATTTCGCGGCACACTGACGCAGAAAAAAGGCAACGCCGGTTTGCGCGCCCGGGGCAGTGTCACGCGGGTCCGCGCCGAGTGGCCGCGATAACGGCAGCACGCAGTTCGGCCAGCCCCTGTTTCTTCTCCGACGAGGTGGCAAGCACCGTCGGCATGGCGGCCGGGTGGGTGACGATGAGCTCTTGCGTTGCAGCAATCGTTCGTTCGAGCGCCAGCGGCGTCAGCTTGTCGGCCTTGGTCAGGACGATCTGGAAGGAGACGGCTGCCCCGTCGAGGAGGTCCATGATGCCCTGATCGACCGTCTTGATGCCGTGGCGCGCATCGATCAGCAGGAACGTCCGTGCCAGCGTCGCGCGCCCGCGCAGGTAGTCCTTGATCAGGAGCGTCCAGGCTTCGACCATCGACTTCGGTGCCTTGGCATAGCCGTAGCCCGGCATATCGACGAGGTAGAAGGGCTCCTGCGTCAGGCTCGGACGGAAGAAGTTGAGCTCTTGCGTACGTCCGGGCGTGTTCGACGCGCGAGCGAGGCCGTGCTGGTCGACCAGGGCATTAATCAGCGTCGACTTGCCGACGTTGGAACGCCCGGCGAAAGCAACTTCGGGACGGTCAGCATCGGGCAGGAATTCGAGCGACGGAACGCTGCGCACGAACAGCCAATTGCCGCGGAAATGGCGGTCGGCAGCGGCAATTTCGGCGGCGCGCTTGGCAGCATCTTCAGCGACTGCACTCTGGGCAGCCAAATTATCGACCGCCGTGTCGCGCCCGTTGCCGCCGGCCTTATGTGGCGGGCCGCCGCTCTTTCGTGCCCCTGGCGGCGTCACTTCTTGTCGGCCGCGCCGCGGCCTGCCAGCCATTTATCGACGCCGAGGTTCTTCCACAGATGCACCTCGGTCTTGTTCTTGCGCATGATCGTGTACTGCTGGAGCAGCGACAGCACGTTGTTCCAGGCCCAGTAGATCACGAGGCCGGCAGGGAACGACGCCAGCAGGAACGTGAACAACACCGGCATCCAGTTGAAGATCTTCTGCTGGAGCGGGTCAGGCTGCTGCGGGTTGAGCTGCATCTGGACCCACATCGTCATTCCCATGATGATCGGCCACACGCCGACATGGAGGAATGCGGGAGCCTCGAACGGCAACAGACCGAACAGGTTGAACAGCGACGTCGGATCGGGCGCCGAGAGATCGTGAATCCAGCCGTAAAACGGCGCCTGGCGCATGTCGATCGTGACGAACAGCACCTTGTAGAGCGCAAAGAAGACCGGGATCTGCAACAGGATCGGCAAGCAGCCCGCGAGCGGGTTGATCTTCTCTTTCTTGTAGAGCGCCATCAGCTCCTGCTGCTGCTTGGCGCGGTCGTCCTTGAAGCGCTCGCGCAGCTTTTCCATCTCGGGCTGCAGGTTCTTCATCTTCGCCATCGATTCGTAGGACTTGTTGGCGAGCGGGAAGAACGCGAGTTTGACGAGCACGGTCGTGGCGAGAATGGCGAGGCCGAAGTTGCCGACGAAGCCCATGCCGGCGAACCAGCTCGCGAGCCAATGGATCAGTTTGAACAGCGGCTTCGTGATGAAGAAAAAGTAGCCCCAATCGACCAGGTAATCGAAGTCTTTGACCTTCATGGCCTCTTGGTAGCCATTGATCGTGTAGACCTCCTTGGCACCGGCGAACAGGGAGCTCTCGGTGCTGGCCGTCCCGCCGCCGGGCGCCACCGTAACCGGCTCAACCTGACGGAAGTCGGTCTGGAACGCTTCGCGCTGACCGTTGGCCGCCTTGATACCGAGGAAATTGGCGCGGTACTCGATCGACTGACTAGGAACGACGGCCGCGGCCCAATACTTGTCGGTGATGCCGAGCCAGCCGCCGAGGGCTTTCTCGATGGTCTTACTGCCGTCGTCCTTCAGCGTATCGGAGTATTTGTGCTCCTGCAGTCCCTTGTCGCCGACGACTCCGATCAGGCCTTCGTGCAGGATCAGAAAGCCTTCGAGCTTGGGCGTGCCGACGCGAAAGATGCGCGCATACGGGTAAAGGGATTGGGCGGCGGCCGAGTTGTTCTGGACCTCGTCGCGGACCGTGAACATGTAGTTGGTATCGACGGAGATCGTGCGGCGGAAGACAAGGCCCTCGCCGTTATCCCAGGTGAGGCGCGCCGGGTTGGCGGGTGTCAGCGGGCCGCTCGATGCGGCGGTCCAGACCGTATCGTTGCTCGGCAGCTTGACGCTGGTGCCTGCGGGGGCGATCCAGCCGTGCTCGGCGAAATAGGGGTTTGGCGCATCGCTCGGCGAGAAGAGGACGACGTTGGGGCTCGTCGGCGCGACCTGCTCGCGATACTTGACCAGCACCAGATCATCGATGCGGCCGCCCTTCAGCGCGATCGATCCACGCAGGCTCGGCGTCTCGATTGCGACGCGCGGCGAGGCCTTGAGCGACATCTCGCGCGTCATCAGAGTGGCGAGGGCAGGTGCCGACGGCGCGCCAGGGATTGCGCCGGGTGCACCAGGTGCCGCAGTGGGCTGGCCGGCGCCTGGTTGCGCGGGTGCGCCTGGCTGTGCGGGCGCACCGGGTTGGACGACCTGCGTCTCTTTCTGGCGGGTGATCCGCTCCTGCTCCGCCTTCATTTTCGGGCCGGCGTAGAAGAGCTGCCACGCCAGCAGCACGCCGACCGACAACACGATCGCGAGCAGGAGATTTTTCTGGTTGTCGTCGTGCTGCATCATTGCGAAATCAGCTTTCGGTTGCGGACCCGGACGCTACGTCCGGCCGCTCGTCGTCTCTTTGTGGCGCGCGGGGCGCCGGTCATTGGAAGATGGGCGGTCGAGGCGTCCGAGTGCCGCGATCAAGTCGCGCTCCATGTCGGCAAACGGCTGGCTGGCTGCCGCGTCGCGCGCGATCACCACGTAGTCGCAGCCATCTTTCGCGCGACCGGGGGCGACGATCCGCACGACCTCCTTCAGGCGACGCCGGATGCGATTGCGGACAACGGCATTGCCGAGTTTTTTCGTCGCGGTGAAGCCGAAGCGTGCCGGGGAAGCGGAGCCGGCGCCCGTATCGCTGGCGGCAGCACTTTCGGCGTCCTTGCCAGCCTCTCGGGCCTTCATCTCGATCACGAACGCGGGCGACGACCATCTGCGGCCGCCGCGAATTCGGAGGAACTCAGATCGCCGCTTCAGCGTCGCGATGGCCATCTGCTGCATCCGGTCACGGGGCTTAGACGGGCGCCGCAGTCTGTCCGCGACGGCGAGCGCCAGCGTCTCTCGGCGGCGACTTCGTCCATTTCGAGCAGGCGCGAACCCGTCACCGATCAAGCCGACAGGCGCTTGCGGCCCTTGGCGCGACGGCGGGTAAGGACGTTGCGGCCGCCGACGGTTGCCATGCGGGCGCGGAAGCCGTGCCGGCGCTTGCGCACGAGCTTGCTCGGCTGATAGGTCCGCTTCACGATACATTCTCCATTCTTAGTGCGTGCAGCCGGGCTGCAATCCGTCGCACTTATGATCCAGAAGGGGGCCGCCCGATGTTTCGAGGCAACCGTCCAGTGCCTCTGCAACACCGATCGGCGCCGCCGCCTCCCGGCGTGGCCGCCGAAGACGGTGCGCCCTGTCCCCGAAGGAGACGATGCACCCAGCTCCAAGGGAGACAGTGCAGTCAGTCTCCAAATGAGTGCTCGGCTTATATGGGCGTGCCGCGGGCAAGTCAATCGCGAGCGCTACGCGGCTTGAGATCGCGCCCGGGGTCGACTACCGCCCTGCAAGGGTTTGAGCTAGGTAACCGCGTGGGACGGTTCATCGCAAGATTCTGGGGAGGTTATGACATGCCGCGGATCGCCGACTATTTTTTCAAAGTTGCTACGATCTTCCTGGTCGTGGGGATCGCCGTGGGGCTGCATATGGGGATATCTGAAAACCATTCAGCAATGCCTGCCCACGCGCACATTAACCTGCTTGGCTGGGTGACCAGCGCTCTGTTCGGCTTCTACTATGCCGTGCAGCCGGCGAAGGCCGAATGGCGCGCCGCCTTTATCCATTTTGCCGTCTACGTCGCCGGGATGGTGATCATGTTGCCGGCCCTGTATCTCAAGTACACCGGGTACCCCCAGTTCGAGCCATTGTTGGCCGCGGGTTCGATCATCGTGGCGGTGGGAACGCTGATTTTCGCCTCGTTAAGGACGCTCGACCGCCGGGTTAGGCGTCGAGTTTTCCTTCGCCGTCACTACCCAACTGCGACCTCCGTCGTCATAGTGCGCCTGCTGGCCGAACTCAAAAGCGGTTGGACCGGAAACGAGCGCGGCGCCAAGCCATGCCAAATCGGTCGACCGCGGCCGGCGCGATGCTGTCCAGGGAGGGCCGCCGCGCATGAAATGGATGTTGTTTCTTGTCGCCATTGCGGGTGCACTCGCCGTCGGGTTCTTCGGGGTCCTCGGCTTGGTGTAATCTGATATAAGCTGCCGATGCCGCGGCGGGCTGCCATCACGGCTGCATCAGCGGGGGCAATCGGACATGACGGGACAGCAAGCCGCGTCGGACGGCGCGGCGGAGAGGAAGGTCGTCATCACGGCCGTACTCTTGATGCTGGCGGCGGGGTTCAACTCATCGCTGCTGCACCTCGGGGTGCGCTACGTCGGCCCGGAATTGCCATCGATCGAAATCGTTTTCCTGCGCGCGATCTTCACGCTTGTCGCAACCGCTCCGTTCGTATTCAGGCCGGGCAAGGTTTCCTGGCGGACCAACAATCTCTCGCTTCAAATGCTGCGCGGCGTCGTCGGCGTCGGCTCGATGTGGATGTGGTACTACGCGCTCGCCAACATGCCGCTCGCCGATGCCGGCGTGCTGAGTTTCACGACACCGATTTTCATCACCATCGGCGCAGCGCTCTATTTCCGCGAGCCTGTCGGCGCAGTGCGCGCCAGCGCTGTCGTTGTTGGTCTGATCGGTGCGGTGGTGGTCCTGAAGCCGGGTGTCGCCGTCGTCTCGCCCGCTGCGATCGCCGCTGTTCTGTCGAGCATTCTGTGGGCGGGATCGCTGCTGATTGCCAAGGATCTCGCGCGTTACGACAGCACGATCACGATCTCGTTCTATCAGCCGCTGCTCGTTGCGCCGATTGCGGGCCTCGCGGCGATCCCCGTCTGGGTCATGCCGAGCGGTTCGGCCTGGCTCGCCCTGATGGCCATGGGTGTCGTCGCCGCCATCGGCAATTTCGCTTACGTCCAGGCGCTGCGCATGACCGATGCCAGCACGCTCATGCCCGCGGACTACGTGCGCCTGCTGTGGATGGTGATGTGGGGGTACTTCGTATTCAGCGAGATTCCCGGTTGGTCGACCTGGCTGGGAGCGGCGCTGATTGTCGGATCGACCTTCTATGTGACGTGGCGGCAATCACAGCTTGC
>LNEA01000288.1 GCA_001464855.1 Rhizobiales bacterium Ga0077530 | reverse complement strand
TCTTCTCTCAGCCGTTGCAATTTACTACGCTGCAGCCGCCACTTGCGCTGCATGTCGACGTCAGCCCTGCATGGTGCCTTGGCGTCACACGGCCCCCTCTCCACAGGTTACCCACCACCGTTTGCCAGCGCGCTGATTGACCCCGTCTATGGCGGGCTCTAGAGCCAATTATGTCGAATTTGTGCGTGCGTTGAATCGATGGGGGCGTCTGTGAATTCAATGAAAGCACTATTCTCCGCGGTGATGACCGGCGGAGTTTTCGTTTTGGCCGTCACGGCCATGACCGGCTGCGCATCGGCCGAGCAGCAGCGCCGATGGCAGGTTGAGGCCGTTGGCGGCGTTAGCTCGCCCGCCGATCGCGCGGCGGCGCGGCAAGCACGGTGGGAGGCCCGGCAGGCCCGCGAAGAGTGGCGCCGGCGCCAAGTCAGGCGCGCGCGTATCATTCGCACGGAGCCGGTATATCCCGAGAACAAATGTCAGGCGACGCTGGCGGCTGTCGGCGATCAGTACGCAAGCGAGCAGGGCGCCCAGCAGGAAGCCGACAAGGCCTGGATGCAGACCGCGCGCTGGCAATACGGCGAGCGGTTCATGAGCCGCGAGAATGCCGACAACGCGGCGTACGAGTGCGGCCGCTCGTCGGTTGGCTCGGTCGTGGGGCAGGTGTTCTACCGCTGCCGTTTGACTGCCAAGCCATGCAGCCCCGACAAATCCCAGGGCAAGTAAGCTTAGCCAGCAGATCGTTTAGAGCGACGGGCCTTCCATGCATCGGCAAGATGCATGAGAGGGCCCGTCGCTTTTTAGGCGTGACGGACGATGGGCGTTCGCCCTTGTGATGCCGTGATCGTCAGTGCTGGCTGTGCGCCGCCGGAGAGGCAATCAAGGGGGCATCGGCAGTGACTGATCCGGCGTGGCGTACCGATGCGGCTCCGGCGATCGAGGCTGTTCCTGCGACCGAGGAGGGCTTCCGGCGGCGCGACCTGTGGCTGCTGGCGCTCAAGCGTCGCTCAGAGCGTTGGTTGCTCCCGTTGCCGCTGGGTCGACTATGGCACGAGCTGCTGCTGTTCGGCGTGCTTCAAGCCTGGGCGTGTCTCTTCGCCGGCATCCTCCTCGTGGCAATCGTTGCGACGAAGTTCGCGTGGCCATCGGCGGCGCCGATCGCACGCTATGATTTTTTGCTGCTGGTGGCGCTCGCGATTCAGGGCTGCCTCCTCGCGCTGAAGATGGAGCGCATCGAGGAAGCGAAGGTCATCCTCATTTTTCACATCGCGGCGACAGTCATGGAGCTGTTCAAGACCGCGAAGGGATCGTGGATTTACCCCGAGCCCAACTTGATCCGCATTGCGGGCGTGCCGCTGTTCTCGGGCTTTCTCTACTCCGCCGTCGGCAGCTATATCGCGCGCTGCTGGCGCCTCCTTGATTTTCGGTTCTCCAACTATCCGCCGCCTTGGACGACCTGGATTCTGGCGCTGCTGGTGTACGTCAATTTCTTTTCGCACCACTACATCGTCGACCTGCGCTACGTCATTCTCGCGCTGGCCTTTCTGATCTATGGCCGCACGATCATTCATTTTACGGTCGATCAGGTGCCGCGGCGGATGCCGTTGCTGTTGGGCTTTCTGCTGGTTGCCTTGTTCATCTGGATCGCCGAGAACATCGGCTCCTTCTCGGCCATCTGGCTCTATCCACATCAACTCAAAGCATGGTCGCCGGTCAGCTTGAGTAAGCTCGGCTCCTGGTTCCTGCTGATGATCATCAGTTTCGTACTGGTCGCTGTGGTTAACGAGCCGCGGCCGTTCGGGCCACGAGAGGCTGTGCGATCGCCGGACCGCCGGTGATGTGGCAGCCAAAGGCAACAAACGGCAACCTAGTGCGCCTCCCGAGGCGGCGGAAATCTTCGCCGCCGTGCGTTTTCGCCGTAGTCTTCGCAATAGGTCAGCGAGATCTTCGCGGCGAGCGGTTTTGAATGGTTGATGAGCCACACAGCATGAAGGGGCGACCCTCACCGCCACAGCGTCGGTGGGGAAATCACATGGCGCGCCACGCTTTCGCCGCCATGTCCGTGGCACGATGGCGTTCTCGGTCCAATGCGACAGCGGCACCGCATCAGACGGGGGACGCGCCAACGGGTGGGGCGCCAAGGCGCCGCGGTGAGACGTCGAAGACGCGATCCCGCGGCGCCAT
>LNEA01000287.1 GCA_001464855.1 Rhizobiales bacterium Ga0077530 | reverse complement strand
TCGGGGTATTTCAGTTTCGCGCCGCGCTCGACCTCATAGCCGGCCAGAAACCAACCCTGTGTTCCATTCTCGAGTGCGACGACCTCGTTCGGCACGCCGAGATCGATCAGCGTCTGCGCCCCGATGATGGAGCGCGTGCGGCCGGCGCAATTGACGACGATCTTGGTCGTCGGGCTCGGCGCAATCGCGTCGATCCTGAGCGCCAGCTCGCCATTCGGGCAACTTATGCCGCCGGGAATATTGAAGCGCTGGTACTCGGCCCAGGTGCGGCCATCGACGATGACCATGTCGTCGCCGCGCTTCTGCATGGCGACCAATTCGTCGGCGGTGATCCGCGGCGTGTGGCGCTCGATCTCGATCAATTCGCCAAACGTCTTGGATGGCAAGTTGACGCCATCGAAAAGCGTATAGCCAGCAGCTTTCCAGGCCGGCGCGCCGCCTTCGAGGACGGCCACATCGCTATACCCCAGCGCCTCGGCTCGCTTCGCCGCGCAAGCTGCAACGCCGTCACCGTCATCCAACAGCACCATGCGGACGTCTCGGCGCGGCACGAGCCGCTCGATGTCCGCCTCCAAGGCGCTGTAGGCGACCGGCACCGCGAAGAACGGATGGCCATCCGCGTATTGTCCGGCTTCGCGCACGTCGAGGAGCGCGATTTCCTTTCCGTCGGCGAGCATGGCCTTGACGGTTGCGGCGGGAAACGACTTTGCCATGGTGGCCTCGGTTGCATTCCAGGATTGGGGTCGGGGTATTATAGCAGCAGCCCTGCCGAGATGTCGCCCTGGCAACCGGCATCAGATGTCTGCGCTTGGCATATCCCTGCGCGGAAAGGACCACTCGCCGCCGGTCGACCGCGCACTTATAAGCGGGGCGCGGACGATCGTCCGTGCAGCCTCGAGACCCCGCCGCATGTCCCGATCGTTCCTGGTCCTGTTCACCGGGCTCCTGCTCGCCCTGAACGCCTTCTCGTGCGACATCACGCTGCCGGCCTTCTGGTCGATGGAGCGCGGCCTCGGCGTGCCGATCGAGCAGGTTCAGGCGGTCATCCCGGTCTTCCTGTTTTGCTCGGCGGTCGGCCAGCTCTTTTTCGGGCCGGCGTCGGACGCCTACGGACGCAAGCCGATCATCCTCGCGGGCGTCACACTCTATGTTGCGGGCGCACTGATCGCGGCGGCAGCGGATACGCTGACGGTGGTGCTGTGGGGGCGCGCGCTACAGGGGTTTGGCAGTGCCTGCGGTGCCGTCATTGCCCGTGCATTGCTGCGGGACGTCCATTCCGGCCCCGAACTTGCGCGCACGATGGCTTTCGCGAGCTCGATGATCTCGCTGGGCCCAATCGTGGCGCCGCTCGTCGGCTACGGATTGGTCGCGATCGGTGAATGGCGCGGCGTCTTTATCGGCATGACCGTTTACGGCATCGGCCTCGCAGCCATGGCATTCATCGGACTCCGCGAGACCAACCTCGCGCAGGATCGCGGCGCCATCCATCCCGCACGCCTCGCCGTTGCGATCGGCCGCGTGTTCGCCAACCGCCAGTCGCGCTATTTCGTGCTGCTGTCGGGCATCAACTCGTTCGCGATCCTGTCTTATGTCACCAATTCGCCGCGACTGTACAAGAGCGCATTCGGTATCGAGGGCCTCGCGTTCACCGCCCTGTTCGCCGCGACCGGTGCCGGTATCGTCCTCGGCCAGTACCTCAATGCCCGCTTGATCAGCCGCCTCGGCGTGATGCCCGCGACGCGGGCCGCCGCGCTGATCTTCGCCACGACGGCGATCCTCATCGCGCTCCTGACGTATCTCGGCGTCATCAACGTGGTGCTGTTCGGCGGCCTGATGCTGGTCTTCAACAGCGCCTTCCTCGTCGTCATGTCGAATGCCGTGAGCCTCGTCATCGACCCGCACCGCGAAATCGCCGGCGTCGCGTCGTCGGTGGTTGGCTTCGTATCCCAACTCACGTCGAGCGCCCTCGTTTTCCTGACGCTGCCTATTTTCAAGGGCGCCCTGCTGCCCTGGTCGCTCGGCATGGTGGTGGTGACGGTGATCGTCGCTACCGCGATCATGGCCTACCGGCCAACCCAGAGCGCCGCATAAATTCTGCCGTCGGAATAGCCGCTTACGCCCTATGCGCTGCCATAGGTGCGACAATTTGTCTGGACAGCCGCTGCGACTCAGTCCAGCTTCCAGCCCGCAGGCGGGATTTATGAGCCGGACCAAGCGCCTGCGGCCTCCCCTTCTAGGGAAATAGCGCGAGAGAAGGATCACGAAAATGGACGCAGCTGCAATCATTGTCATGCTGGTCGTGGGCGCGATCGCGGGCTGGCTTGCCAGTCTCGTCGTCGGAGGGCCTTGGGGCCTCCTTGGATACATCATTGCGGGCATCATCGGTGGCGTCGTCGGCGGCTGGCTGTTGGGCGTCGCCAAGGTCAACCTCAATCTGGGTTCCCCGATCGTCAACCAGATCGTCACGGCCGCAATCGGCGCAATCGTGGTCATACTGATTGCTCGCCTCATAAGATAGCGACGCGCTGACGGATCGTGTATTTTGCGGGCGGGTGCCAACGTGGCCCCGCCCGCCTTGTTTCACGAGCCCGAAGAGAGCACATAAGCGCCGATGGTAACGGTTGTGGATACGACAGCGGGCAAGCGCATCGGTGCCGCCCGCCATCCCGAGAAGGCGGCGCGGCCGGATACGCCTGTGCTGCGGAAGCCGGATTGGATCCGCGTCAAAGCGCCCGGCTCGGCGGTCTATAACGAGACGCGCAACATCGTGCGCGAGCACGGCTTGCACACGGTGTGCGAGGAAGCCGGTTGCCCCAACATCGGCGAGTGCTGGAGTCAGCGCCACGCCACCATGATGATCATGGGCGATACGTGCACGCGCGCCTGCTCGTTCTGCAATGTCGCGACGGGCAAGCCAAATCCGCTCGACCCCGCCGAGCCGCGCAACGTCGGAGAAGCCGTCGCCAAGCTCGGCCTCAATCATATCGTCATCACCTCGGTCGACCGCGACGATCTC
>LNEA01000286.1 GCA_001464855.1 Rhizobiales bacterium Ga0077530 | reverse complement strand
GGCACTGGCTGGATGTGGCGGATGCTTGAGCGCCTGGAGCGCGGCGACGCGGAGTTCGAGGAAATCGACCTGCTGTTCGACGTCTCGAAGCAGGTCGAAGGGCACACCATCTGTGCACTTGGCGATGCCGCCGCATGGCCCGTACAGGGTCTGCTGCGCAACTTCCGTCCCGTGATCGAGCAGCGCATCAAAGACCGCAAGGCCGCGCTCGCCATGGCGGCGGAGTAGGGGGACGCGATTGTCGATTGTCGACCAGTGCCCCGGTAGTTCTTTGCAATATACGGGCTTAGGTCGTTACGACCCGCGGCTTGACGCGGAAGCGGCTCGTATGCCAGTTTAAGATTGTTTTCCTATTTTTATTTTGATGGAGTTGGACATGCGCTGCGCCTTAGCGTTGGTAATTATGTTGATGATGGTAGCACCAGGACAAGCTGAAGAATTTTTGGTGCAAAGCATTCATTTCAATCCAAAGATGCGGCCCAAGGAAGTTGTTGATGTAATCACAGAGTGCGCAAAAAGCGATGCTTGCGCTCAGATAGTATCTTCGGTCGCGAAATCGGTTGGCGGTCCGGGTGCATCTGTTGCGGTAGGCCTCGCTATGAAGGCAGTCCCCAAACGCGCATCAAAGTCTGAGGAAACATATACGACGCTGACGTTTCCGTCGGGGTATACTTACTGTCGTTCAGAGATTAAATTTGCGTCGATTGTTCCGGCAAGTGGCAAGAGAGCTTCGAAGTTTTGGTATGTGACTCGCAAATCTGAGGTCGTCCTTGCGGCGTGGACCCCGAGGCGTGGCTTCTCAGGTGGCAAATCCTGGGTCGATATGCGTGCAACTGTTGTTGCGGTGAAGGCTGATAGAGCGGACCACCATCGAGCAACAAAGGGTTGCCGCTCACCCAAAGAGGGCGTTGCTTACCAGTGCCAAGGCAAACCGTGTACTAGCGGCGTATTCTAAGGCATCGTACCTTATCGGCACCATGCTCGCACGCCGCGCCTTTGGCGCTCGGCGGAGCAGACCTCTTAAATTCTTTAGCCGACAGACGTCGTGCCAGGGGTGACTTGGCACGACGCAGTCTGCCGGCTTGTCGTCGTCGTCTTCTTCTTCCTTGTCGTCCTCGTCTTCGTCCTCGTCTTCCTCTTCGTCGTCGTCTTTATCTTCCTCATCTTCTTCGCTGGCGCCGAGTTCCTTGACGGCTTCGAGGAGCTGCTCCTCGCCCTCCTCCTGAGTCTCGACAAGCCACTCGGCGATGATCTCGGAGCCGCGCATGAAGACAACTTTGAACGGCTGCTCGTCGTCGTCGCTGGGAATTACGTCTGCAGTCAAGAATGCCATGGTGCGTCTCCTGCTGGACAAGGAAGTGGGCGCGTGAGGTGCGCCTTCCGGGGCGGGAAGTCAATCCCGCCAAATATTGAAAGAATGATGTCGATCCCTCATCCGCTCTCGGCAACGCGCGCCAGTTCCTGGGCGAGGCCGCGCACGCCCTTGAGGCGTTGGGCCGGTACCTCCCAATCCGCCTTGAAGAGCAGTTTCTGGTCGGGACTGAGCCGCAACAGCCCTTTTGAGGCCTGAATGAAGCCGACGAGGCCGCGCGCGTTGGCGAACTGACCCTTTCGGAAGACGATCGAGGCCCCCTTGGGGCCGGCGTCGATCTGGGCGATGCCCGCCCGGCGGCACAGGGCCTTTATTTCCATGACGTCGAGCAGGTGCTCGACCTCATCGGGGAGCGGCCCGAAGCGGTCGACTAGTTCCTCGGCGAGGGCGTCGATGTCTTCGCGCGTCTTGAGGTTCGCAAGACGCCGATAGATGCCGAGGCGAACCTGGAGATCGCTGACGTAGGTCTCTGGCAGCAGCATTGGCGTGCCGAGTGCGATCTGCGGGCTCCACTGCTCGTCGATATCGCCGAGGTCGCCGCCGCGGATCGCCTCGATCGCCTCCTCCAGCATCGACTGGTACAACTCGAAGCCGACTTCGCGGATGTGGCCCGACTGCTCGTCGCCGAGCAGGTTGCCGGCCCCGCGAATGTCGAGATCGTGTGAGGCGAGCGAGAATCCCGCGCCGAGCGTGTC
>LNEA01000285.1 GCA_001464855.1 Rhizobiales bacterium Ga0077530 | reverse complement strand
ACGATGAGCGTATTGGCGTTCGGAATGTCGAGACCGGATTCGACGATCGCCGTCGACAACAGCACATCGTATTGGCCGTCGTAGAAGGCGCTCATGACGTCCTCGAGCTGCGACGGCGGCATCTGCCCGTGCGCGCGGATGATGCGCAGCTCCGGCACTTCCTCCGCGAGAAACTCGGCGACGTCGTCGAGATCGGAGATGCGCGGGGCGACGTAGAACGATTGGCCGCCGCGGTGGCGCTCGCGACGCAGCGCTTCGCGCAGGATCACCGGATCGAAGGGCGAGATGTACGTGCGCACCGCGAGGCGATCGATCGGTGGCGTGGTGATCAGAGAGAGTTCGCGCACGCCGGAGAGTGCCAGTTGCAGCGTGCGGGGGATCGGCGTTGCCGTGAGTGTGAGGACGTGGATGTCTTCTTTGAGCTGTTTCAGGCGCTCCTTGTGGCTGACGCCGAAATGCTGCTCCTCGTCGACGATCAGCAATCCGAGCCGCGCGAACTGGATCTGCTTGCCGAGCAGCGCGTGCGTTCCGACGACGATGTCGATGGTGCCGTCCCTGACACCCGCTTTCGCGCGGCCGATGCGGATCGGCAGTCCCTTGAAGCGCTCGACGAACGTCTTGTAGTGCTGGCGCGCGAGCAGCGTCGTCGGCACGACGACCGCAACCTGCAAGCCCGCCATCGCCGCAATGAAAGCAGCTCGCAGCCCCACCTCGGTCTTGCCGAAGCCAACGTCGCCGCACACGAGGCGGTCCATTGGGCGGCCCTGCGCGAGATCGCCGAGCACGGCGTCGATGCTCGCTGCCTGATCCTCGGTTTCCTGGTGCGGGAAGCGCGCGACGAACTCGGTGTAGGCACCGTCCGGCGCTTCGAGCACGGGCGCCGTCTTGAGCTGGCGGAGCGCGGCAACTTTGATCAGCTCGCCGGCGATCTCGCGCAGACGCTTCCTAAGCTTGGCCTTGCGCGTCTGCCAGGCGATACCGCCGAGGCGGTCGAGTTGGGCGTTGGTCTCGTCTGAGCCGTAGCGCGACAGCAGTTCGATGTTCTGGATCGGCAGGTAGAACTTGCCGCCGTCGTAGTCGATTTCGAGGCAGTCGTAGGGCGCGCCGAGCGCGGTAATCGTTTTCAGTCCGACGAAGCGGCCGATGCCGTGATCGGCGTGGACCACGAGGTCGCCAGCCGTGAGGCTCGTCGCCTCGGTGATGACGTCTGCCGCTTTGCGCGAGCGCTTCTTCGGCCGCACGAGGCGGTCGCCGAGGATGTCCTGCTCAGCGATGACGGCAAGGTCGTTCGCCTCGAAACCGCGTTCGAGGCCGAGCGTCGCCAGCAGTGGCGTCGACTGCGACAACACGAGACCTTCGCCGAGATCGGCGATGCGAGTTGGTTTCGCGAGGCCATGTTCTGCGAGGACGCTGGCGAGGCGTTCGCCTGCGCCGGATGTCCATGTCGCGAGGACGACGCGCTTGCCGTGCGCCTGCAGTGACTTTACGTGTCCGGCGACGGCCTCGAACACGTTGACGCCTTCAGTGTTGCGCTCGGTCGCAAACGTGCGCCCCGGCCGGCCGCTGAAATCGCGCTGACGAATATCGGCGCCGGGATCCGTTCCGAACGCCGCGAGCCGCAGGCGGAAGCGACCGGCAACCGCGGCGCGCCATTCGTTCTCGTTGAGGTACAAGCGATCGGGTGCCAGCGGCTTGTAGGGGGCGGCACCGAATGCCGTCGTCTCCAGTCCGTTGACGCGGGCCTCGTAGTGATCGCGGATCTGTTCGAAGCGCTCGGCGACGGCTTCGTCCATCATCGGATCGAAGCTCAGGATCGCGCCGGGTGCGTAGTCGAACAGCGTGTCAAGACGCTCGTGGAAAAGCGCGAGCCAGTGCTCCATGCCGGGATAGCGATGCCCGGCGCTGATTGCCTCGTAGAGCGGATCGTCGCCCTTCACGGCGCCGAACGTCGCGACATAGCCCTGGCGGAAGCGGCTCTCGGC
>LNEA01000284.1 GCA_001464855.1 Rhizobiales bacterium Ga0077530 | reverse complement strand
AGAGGCGGCGAATAAATTGGCGGCTGCCCTGGTAGTTGTGGCGACGTTCGGCATCTTGATGTTTGCCACCGATGCGGACGCGCAGCGCCGCAAAGGCGGTGCGGGGGCAGCGCCGCCGGTGACGCTGTTCGACGTGCAGGTCGTTCCGATCAACGAGCGCGTCGCGGCGGTGGGATCGGGCCGCGCCCGACGCCAGGTCACCATCGCAACCCGCCAGGCCGGGATCGTCGAGAAGGTCCTCTTTGAAGGCGGCGGGAAGGTCAAGGCGGAGCAGCCGCTGGTCCAGCTTCGCTCGGAAACGGAGCAGATTGCCGTCGAAACCGCCGAAGCACAGCGCGCCCAGGCGAACGATGCCGTCGAGCGACTGAGGCAGCTCACCGAAGGAGTCGTCACGCGTGTCGCCCGTTCGGAAGCCGATACAGCGCTCAAGGTTGCCGACGCCGCCCTTCGCCGCGCCCGAGAGGAGCTTGACCGGCTGACCATCCGGGCTCCCTTCGACGGCATCATGGGCCTGACCAACCTGCAGATCGGCGACTACATCGCCGCCGGCA
Organism: Rhizobiales bacterium Ga0077530; assembly: GCA_001464855.1. Taxonomy (GTDB): domain Bacteria; phylum Pseudomonadota; class Alphaproteobacteria; order Rhizobiales; family Hyphomicrobiaceae. The sequence goes on along the minus strand of LNEA01000284.1, from coordinate 1,193 downwards.
CCGCGATCGCGTCGCTCGACGACCGCAGCTCGCTGCTGGTCGAGTTCACGGTGCCGGAATCGGTCGCGCCGTATTTCAAGAAGGGGCTGCCACTGCGTGCCAGTCTCGTGACGCGCGCCGGTGAAAACTACAGCGGCACCATCGATGCGATCGGCACCCGCATCAATCCCGACACGCGCACGCTTTCGGTTCGCGGTGAAATTCCCAATCCGAGCCTGATCCTCATCCCCGGTTCGACCTTCTCCATCACCGTCCAGCTTTCCGGAGAGCCGGCGCCCTTCGTTCCCGGCCTGGCCATACAGTGGGACCGTCGCGGCGCTTTTGTCTGGCGCCTCGACGCCAACAACGCCGTCGAGCGCGTCGACATTGCCATTCTCGCTCGCACCGGCGACCGGGTGATGGTCGACGCCAAGTTGAACGCCGGCGACAAGGTGGTCTTCGAAGGCGGCGACCAGCTCCGACCCGGGCAGACCGTCGCGCCGCAAGGCACCTAGCCCGCCGAGCCCCGTCTTCTCCTGACATCATCCCACAGCCCGAGCTTGAGCGGGGAACGCATCCATGACACCGACGACAACGCAACCGCACCTGCCTGACGGTGACGACGGGGGTTGGATCGGCGTCTTCATACGCCGTCCCGTTCTGACCGTGGTGATCAATCTGCTCATCATCGTCGCCGGCTACGCGGCACTACAGGGCATCGAAATCCGCGAATTACCCGACGTCGACCGTCCGGTGGTGACCGTGCGCGCGAGTTATGAAGGCGCCACGCCGCAGACGATGGACGCGCAGATCACCGCGATCATCGAGAGTGCGGTCTCGCGCGTTCAGGGCGTCAGCAGCATCTCGTCGACCTCGTCCTACGGGTCCAGCCGTGTGACGATCGAATTCTCGAGCAGCACCAAGCTCGAATCGGCCGCAATGGATGTGCGCGATGCGGTCGCCGGCATCCGCCGCCAGCTCCCTGCGGACATGAAGGACGAGCCGACGGTCGTGAAAGCGGACTCCGACGCTTCGCCGATCATGCGCCTCGTGATCGCTTCTGAAAAGCTCTCCGAGAACGAGCTCACCGATCTCGTCAACAACGTGATTGAGGATCGTCTGGCGGCCGTCGAGGGCGTCGCGTCCGCTACATCTTATGGTCTGCGCGCGCGCACGATCGAGGTGCGCATCAATCAAGTCGCGTTGGCCGGACG
>LNEA01000283.1 GCA_001464855.1 Rhizobiales bacterium Ga0077530 | reverse complement strand
TCGGCACTCGGGCTCGCGCTCAGGACGGATGCGGCGCTGGCGGCACGTCTGGGGCTCTCGCCCGACGAGACGGCGCGGGCGATCGCGCGATACCTACGGCCCGAGCCGCGGATCGGTTTGGCTCCGGCTTTGCTGTCGCATGCCGCTGCCGCGATGGATCTTTCGGATGGTCTGCTGAAGGATCTCGGACGGATGTGCCGCGCGTCCGGCGTCGGTGCACGGGTGATGGGGACCGACCTGCCGCTCTCCTCGGCGATGCGGCGCGCGATCGACGCCGAACCGGATCGGATCAGCGCGGCGGTTGCGGCAGGCGACGACTACGAAATTCTCGCCACAGTGGCGCCGGCATCGTGCGCGGCGTTCGAGGCGTCGGCAAAGGCTGCGGGCATCGCCGT
>LNEA01000282.1 GCA_001464855.1 Rhizobiales bacterium Ga0077530 | reverse complement strand
GGCTTGGCGGCGTCGCTGCTGTCTGAACAGGCGAGCCCCTGCTTTGCCGCCTCTTCCAGCACCCACGCGCAGAAGGCTGCGACCTTGGGCCGGGTCTCGTGTCCTTCTGGACAGACGACGTGGAAGGAACGGTTCGAGGAGATCGTGAGCGCAAACGGCATCACGAGGCGGCCGAGCCGTACGTCGTCGAGGGCCAGCGCCTTCGGCGCGAGGAGAACGCCCGCACCTTCGAGCGCGGCTTCGATGGCGTGATCGGCACTCGAGAAGTGCAGGCCGCGACCGAGATCGAGATTCCCGGCGCCGGCCGCCTTCAGCCAGTCGATCCACGTCGGCAGGCCGAACATGCGGCCGAGCGAGTCGTCGTGGATGATCGGGAAGCGGACGAGATCGGCCGGCGTATCCAGCGGCCCGTACTGTTCGATCAGGCGCGGGGCAACGACCGGCAGCGTCTCGATGGCGAGGAATTTGCGCGCCCATAATCCCGGAAACGGGCCGGTCGCGTTGCGGATCGCGACATCGACGCCATCACCCACGAAATTCGCAAACGTCTGTGTCGCGGAGATGCGGACGTCGAGATCAGGCTGGTTCGACAGAAAATGATGAAGGCGCGGCGCCAGCCATTTGGCGGTGAAGCCGGGGGGCGCGCTGACCACCAGGATCTGGCCGTCGAAGGTGTCGAGCAGGCGTTCCACGGACTGCCGGATCTGCAGGAACGCGGCGTTGAGGCCGGGATAAAGCACTTCGCCGGCCGGCGTCAGCGAGATCGAGCGGGCATTGCGGTTGAACAGCCGCTCGCCGAGGAAGGATTCAAGGCCGGCGACCTGGTGGCTCAGTGCCGCCGGCGTCACGTTGAGTTCGTCGGCGGCGCGGGAAAAGCTTTCGTGGCGGGCGGTGGCTTCGAAGGCGCGCAGCGCGTTCAGCGGGGGCAGGAGCTTGGCCATGCGAGATTAGCTTTCCTCATGTGTGGGGTGAGGAACCATCGTTTGAAGATCAGCAAATGCTAGCGCATATATAGTTCACGAACAAAACAAGAGTTGAGGAGAGCTAACATGAGCACAAATTACCTGAACCAGCCGGAGATCTCCAGAGAGTTGATCGAGGCATCGATGAAGCGGGCTCGGATCGCGCGCTCCAACGCACTTTGGGACCTCCTGGGTCAGCTCTTTTCGCGTCCCGAGCACAAGGCCGACGAGGCCGAAGTCCATCACGCAGCCAAGACCGGCTTCCGGCTCGGCTGATCGAGTAGCGGGACGCGGTTTCGTACGCCCTCCCTCCGCGTCCCGGCACCGGCGGGGCAGCTTGGTCAGACGGCCAGGCTGCCCCGCAGCTTTTCGCGCATCCGTTGATCGGTGAGGTTCATCGACAGGGGCGTGACCGAGATGCGGCCATTGTAGACCGACCACAGGTCCGTGCCCTGGCTGGGGTTGGAGCGGCGGCGGGCGAAGCCCAGCCAATAGTACGGGTTGCCCCAGGTATCGTGGCGCTCCTCGACGCCGAGCGGATTGATGTCGCGGCGGCCCTGCTCGGTGATGTCGAGGCCAGCGACCTCGTCCGGCGCGCAATCGGGAAAATTGACATTCATCAGGACGCCCTGCGGCCACTCGACCGCGAGCAGGCGGCGGATCAGGTCCGGCCCGTGGGCGATCGGCGTCGCCCATTGGAGTGAGTCCGCCGACGACTTCATGCCGTACGCGAGCGACAGCGCGATCGAGCGGATGCCGAGCTGCGTCCCCTCGAAGGCGCCAGCGATGGTGCCGGAATATGTCACGTCCTCAGCCATGTTGGCGCCGCGGTTGACGCCGCTCAGCACCAGATCAGGCATGTCGCTGCGCAGGACGTGGTGCACGCCCATGAGCACGCTGTCCGTCGGCGTGCCGCGCACCGCGTAGACGCGCTCGCTGACTTCGCGCATCCGGATCGGGTCATTGAGCGACAGCGAATGGCCGGTGCCGGATTGATTGGTTTCCGGTGCCGAAACCCAGACTTCGCCGTCCTGGCCCGCGACCTGCTGGGCGATCTCGCGCAGCGCATGGAGACCGGGCGCGTTGATGCCGTCGTCGTTGGTCACGAGGATGCGCATTGCTGGTGGGTGCTCCGACCTGCTTCAGGGAGCGGCCACGATAGAGGGCGGAGATGACAATGGCGAGAGGCTGCGGGTGGTTGAAGGTCGCAGTCCAGATGGGTAGACCGCTGAGGGCCAGAAGGAGAAGTCGTTCCATTGCGAACCCAGCGGTTGTCGTTGGTCGGCTTATTGGTAGGATAGCCCAAAGTCTTGGAGACGCGAGGATCGATCCTCAAATTACATCCTCGTTGCCATATTGTCGGATGACTGAGCACAATGCACGCAAGCTACGATGACATTGTTTCCCGAATCAGCGTGCCCCCAATCTGGTTTGATGAGCACGCCGTACCCCGCTACTGCACGTTTGAGCCAGCACGATCGGCAAGTATTTATATCGGCGAAATTGCACTTGTTGAGATCACTTGCCAGGCCTGTGGGCACAGTTTTCAGGTCGCGCTATCGGCGGTAAATTTCGACGAGAAGTCGCTTGCTGACGCGATCCGCGACAAAACACTTCATTACGGTGATCCGCCACGACACGATCATGTCGACGCCTGCCGAGCGGGTTCTTCAATGAATAGCTGGCCGCGTCGGGTGCTTGAGTACTGGCATAGGCATGACGAAGCTTTTGTCGGTGGATCGCCGCGTCACGTCACATCCATGGAGTACTTCACTTGGAAGCGCGATCAATCGCTAGAGATCGATATTTTGCCCGATTGGGCCACAGTGCGCTGAAAGGCGCGTGCGCGATACATCGGGAAGCGGACAACGTAGCGGGAATTGAAGCCATACAAGACGATGTCTCTGATGAATCATGGCGGACGCATTCCCGGTTGAGATGTCGGCGCAGCGGGAGCGGGTCCGCTATCCGGCTGGCTCAGTTTTCCGCCGCGCCAGCGGATGGTGCTCGGTGACGATCTTCTTGAGGCGCTCTTCGAGGACGTGAGTGTAGATCTGCGTCGTCGAGATGTCGGCGTGGCCGAGGAACTGCTGCACCGATCTGAGGTCGGCGCCGCGATCGAGCAGGTGGCTCGCGAAGGCGTGGCGCAAGACGTGCGGGCTGACGCGCTCGGCATCGAGGCCAGTGCTGGCGGGTGACGTGCCCTTCGGCGCTGCGGGCGGGAAACAGCCATTTGCTCGGGCGTATCGGAGCGGCATCAGGTTCAGGATGCGCCATCGCGGCGAGGTAGCGGTCGAGCGCGGCGCGCGCCTCGCTGTTCAACGGCACGAGGCGCTGCTTCCCACCCTTGCCCGTGATCGTCAGCACGCGCGGGTCTCCGGTCAGCACCTGGCGCGGCAATGCAACCAACTCCGAGACGCGCATACCCGAGGCGTAGAGCACCTCGATCATCGCGTGCAGGCGCAGCGCGCGGATCCGCTCGGGGCCACGGGAGGCATCGGCACGGGTGCGGGCGGTCTCCAGCAGTCGCTCGACTTCGGCGACGGACAGCGTGCGCGGCAGTGCGCGTTCGAGTTTCGGGCCGGTGAGGCCGGCGGCGGGGTCCTCGTCGACGGTTCCTTCGATCGCGAGGAACCGGAACAACTGACGCACCGCCGAGGTTTTTCGCGCCCGGGTGGCGGTCGCGAAACCGGCTTCCGAGAGGTGGCGGATATAGGCGGTGAGATCGGCGGGTGTCGTATCGACCAACGCGCGATTGCGGCCGGCCAGGAAGCCGGCGAGGTCATCGAGATCGCGGGCATAAGCGTCGAGTGTGTTGCGGGCGGCACCCTTCTCGGCCGCCAGCATCTCCAGAAAGGTCCGGACGTGCGCGCTGGTAGAGGCGTCTCGCTCGCTCATGCCGGTAACTATCGGGCGATTCGCCTGTCTCAGGCCAGATCACGCCCCTTTTTGACGAGATCGATGAGTTTGGCGATGCCGGCATCGGTCGGCAGCGACTCCTTGGCGCCACTCTTGCGGGTCTTGATCTCGACCTCGCCGGATTTGGCGCCGCGCGGGCCGACGACGATCTGATAGGGCAGCCCGATCAGGTCCATGGTCGCAAACTTGGCGCCGGCGCGCTCATCGGTGTCGTCGTACAGGACGTCGATGCCGGCGTTGTTGAGCTTCTCGTAGATGGCGCCGGAAACCGCGTCGGTGTCCTTGTCGCCCGCCTTGAGATTGACCAGTCCGACCTCGAACGGCGCCACCGGCACCGGCCACACGCAGCCGGCCTCGTCATGGCTCGCCTCGATCACTGCGCCGACGAGCCGCGACACGCCGACGCCGTACGAGCCCATCTGAACCGCGACGAGCTTGCCGTCGGGGCCCTGCACCTTGCAGCCCATCGGTTCGGAATACTTGGTGCCGAAATGGAAGATGTGGCCGACCTCGATGCCGCGCGCCGACACCTGCTTGTCGGCTGGGACGTCGGCCGCGAAACGCGCCGCGTCGTGCTTCTCGTCCGTCGCCGCGTACTTCGACGTCCACTGCTTGATGATCGGCTCGAGATCGCCGTCGAAATCGACGTCACGGCCGGGAACAGCCGTCTCGATCAGGTCGGTGTGGCAATAGACCTGGCTCTCGCCGGTCTCGGCGAGGATGATGAATTCGTGGCTGAGGTCGCCGCCGATCGGGCCGGTGTCGGCGGCCATCGGGATCGAGCGCAGGCCGAGCCGAGCGAACGTGCGCAGGTACGAGACGAACATGCGGTTGTAGGACTTGCGCGACTCCTCGGGCGTCAGGTCAAAGGAGTAGGCATCCTTCATCAGGAACTCGCGGCCGCGCATGACGCCGAAGCGCGGACGCACCTCGTCGCGGAACTTCCATTGGATGTGATAGAGGTTGCGCGGCAGATCCTTGTACGACTTCACGCCATCGCGGAAGATCTCGGTGATCAGTTCCTCGTTGGTCGGCCCGTAGAGCATGTCGCGGTCGTGGCGGTCCTTGATGCGCAACATCTCCTTGCCGTAGTCGTCGTAACGGCCGGACTGGCGCCACAGATCTGCCGACTGGATGGTCGGCATCAGTACCTCGATGGCGCCGGCGCGGTTCTGCTCCTCGCGCACGATCTGCTCGATCTTCTTCAGCACCCGATAGCCGAGCGGCAGCCACGAATAGATGCCGGCGCTCGCCTGCTTGACCATGCCGGCTCGCAGCATGAGCTGGTGGGAGACGATGCGGGCTTCCTCGGGCGTCTCGCGCAGCACCGGCAGGAAGAAGCGTGTGAGGCGCATGGGGACAAGGCTCCCGGTTGGTGTGGTGGTCCGCGGCGATCGGCAGGTGTCCGGACGCCGGCGGCGATGCGGTCGATCCTGCTCTAGCGGCTTCCGCGCTGCGAGGCAATCCGGCGCCTCTTTGGCAGGCAAAGTGACCGAAAACGATGTGGTGTGCCGATGCCGCGCGGCTTTGTATTCCTGGGGGCCTTCTGCTAGAGAGAGCCGTATTGCGGCAGGCGGCTGTCGTACACGCTCGATTTGGACGTATTCAGATGCCCAACAGCGCCCAAAAGCCCCTCGTCATCGTCACGCGCAAGCTGCCGGAGATCGTCGAGACGCGCATGCGCGAGCTGTTCGACGCCCGGCTCAATTTGCAGGACGCGCCGCTGTCGCAGGCAGCCCTGGTCGAGGCCGTGAAAACCGCCGACGTACTGGTGCCGACGGTGACCGACCGGATCGACCGCGCGGTTCTGGCCCAGGCCGGGCCGCAACTGAAATTGATCGCCAATTTCGGCACCGGCGTCGACAACATCGACCTCGATACGGCGCGCAACCGGGGCATCACCGTCACCAACACGCCCGGTGTCCTGACCGAGGACACCGCCGACATGACGATGGCGCTCATATTGGCGGTGCCGCGGCGTGTCGTGGAGGGGGCGAGCCTCCTCAAGGATCCGCGCAACAACTGGACCGGCTGGTCGCCAACGTGGATGCTTGGCCACCGGATTTTCGGCAAGCGCCTCGGCATCATCGGCATGGGGCGGATCGGCCAGGCGGTCGCGCGCCGCGCCATCGCGTTCGGCCTCCAGGTGCATTATCACAACCGCCGCCGTTTGCCGGAGGCGGTGGAGCGTGAATTCGAGGCGACCTACTGGGACAGCCTCGACCAGATGTTGGCGCGGATGGACATCGTGTCCGTCAACTGCCCGCACACGCCGGCCACCTTCCATCTGCTCTCGGCCCGCCGCCTCAAACTGCTGAAGCCGACCGCCTACCTCGTCAACACCGCGCGCGGTGAGGTGATCGACGAGAACGAACTCGCCCGCCTGCTCGATGCCGGCGCCATCGCGGGGGCCGGCCTCGACGTATTCGAGAACGAGCCCGCGATCAATCCGAAGCTGCTGGCGTCGCCCCGCGTTGTGGCGCTGCCGCACAGGTGAGAAGGTCATCATCAACATCAAGACCTTCCTCGACGGCCATTCGCCGCCCGACCGCGTCCACCCCGCGATGTTCTGATCGCGCCGGCCACGGCGGCAGGATTTAATCCGAAACCATCAAAGCGCCAGCTTTCAGGAGCTCGGCGCGCGCCGCAGGAATTGCTTCCTCTGGTAGCTGCCACATCCAGATGTCGTCTTGCATCTCTGCCATGAGGCCGAATTGGCGGTTTGCAATCCAAGCGTCCAATGAGACGCCATTGATCGTTCGCGCCAAATGACCACTCGTGAGGAAATTGACTGGGTACACGTCCCTGAGCTTTCGACGAAATTGGCCCAGATACTTTGTCTCATCGCGGTGGCGGAGACTAAGTGCGCCCTGAAATTGCAGTTGGCGTTCTCGGTCGTCTGGCGTTGAAGCGTTATATGGAATGCCTGCCGAGTAGAGTATTGCGCTCTGCCTTGCGCTTATCGATCTGATGAAGCCGCAGCTTGGCCGGCAAATCTGGAGGAGCATTTTGGCCACGCCGAGCACGTCGCCGAGACCATTGGGTGTGACGAATTTGGAAACGCTCATGACCGTGTAACGTTGGTAGTTGTTGAAATCGAACTGATGCAGCCTGGAGAGGTCTGTCTCTGGGACCGCTGGCGTGTACTCGAGGGATAACGCTTCCAGTTCCCGGCCTTCATTTTCATTCACAAGGCTGACAAGCTTTTTCCATTTGGGATGAGATGCATTTTTCGTATCCTTCCACTTCAGAAAGGTCCTTCCGGGCCTCAAATCAAACTTCTCCAGCAGACTCGATATCATCTGGGCGCCCGTTGTTGCATCAATGTCGACATTGTTGCCGTACAATGACAGGCACCAGACGTCAGGGATGTTCCAGTCGGGCATGACGAACCTGCCGGCACAGTAAAATCTGCGAATTTTGCGTTCGAACAGCCGGCACATTAGAGTTTCTATTCATGCTTCGGAACCAGCTCTTCCTTCAATAGTTATCCACAGGCGCCGGGACGTTGCGTCTCGCGGCCGGTGCTATGTTTTTCCATGTGATTCGCCCATGACTCGTTCCCTGCGTGCGGGCCCCATCGAAGGGGAGGCCAGCTATGGCCGACGGCAGCAGGACCA
>LNEA01000281.1 GCA_001464855.1 Rhizobiales bacterium Ga0077530 | reverse complement strand
CCGACGGCATCGCGGATCGCGGGGAACACTTCCACCGGTGACGGCGCCCGGTCGAGCTGGCGCGCGCCGTGGTTCGACACCATGATGCCATCGACGCCCGCCTTCGCTGCCATTTCGGCGTCGCCGGGATGCATGATCCCCTTGAGTACGAAATTGCCGGGCCACAGATCGCGGAACCGTTTGACGTCGTCCCAAGTCATCGACGGCGTCGTCTGCGAAGCGACGAATGCGGCGACCTTCTCGGCATCGCCCTTCGCGCCAGCGCCGGCGTATTGCTCCCACACGGGAAACATCGGCTGACCGCCGTTGCGGTAGTAGTCGATCATCCATCCCGGATGCATCAACGCCTCGAGTTTCGTCTTGAGCGGCAGACGCAGCGGCCGAGACATGCCATTGCGCTTGTTACGCTCGCGGTTGGAATGCACGGGCACGTCGACCGTGAATACGAGCGTCGAGAGCTGTGCTTCCTTGGCGCGTCGGATCATGTCCTCGGAGATCGATTTGTCCTTGGCTGCGTAGAGCTGATACCAGCCGTGCTCCGGCGCGATCCTTCCGAGCTCTTCAATCGATCCGGTGCCCGTGCCCGACATGATGAAGGGTACGTTGGCGTCGCGCGCCGCCCGCGCCAGCATCATGTCGGCACCCGGCCGGAACAGCGCGGCGATGCCCGTCGGCGCAATGCCGACAGGGCTCGAATACCGCCGCCCGAACAGCTCCGTGCTGAGGTCCCGCTTCGTCACGTCCACGCAGTAGCGCGGCACCAGCCGGTAGCGCTCGAAGCCCTCGAAGTTGCGGTCGAGACCAGGCGACCTTCGGCAGGCGCCGCTTGGCCAACAGGCGCAGATCGTCGTAGTTGATCACCGAGCCGGACTGTACGGCACTCATGGGCGGACCCTTCCCTCGTGGACGGCATTTGTTCTTGGATGATGGTGCAGCGTTTCCCGGCCGCAGAAACTGAAGCCAGTGGGCAACTGGATCAAGTGGAAAACGTCGCCCTGCATGACAGGTTTGCCGGCTGCCGCCGCATCGGGCCGCGCAGAGAGCGCGATAAGCACAGCAACGCGGCCACCAGGACTATCGTCGACTACACTCCCAGATCCTTCCGCACCTCGAACACTTCCATGATCCGGGCACCCTTGTGCGGGCCGTCGCACACGAATTGCCATCGGCCTTCGGAGTAGGTGTCGCCCCTCGCGGCCCTTGTGAACGGCGAGGATGAAGTGCGTCCAGGCGCTACGCGGCTTCTGCATCCAGGTCCAGATGCTCGGGCGCTCCTTGCGCTCGAGATGCATGTAGCTTTCGCGCAGGTTCATGCGGTAGCCGAAGTGCGCGAGCGCGGCGGCGACTTCCTCGTTATCCGTCCCCTTCACGATCGGCTTGCGGTGCGCCGGAATCTCGCGGAAGGTCCGGATCTCGTCTTCCATGCGGCTGATCGGATAGCCGGTGATGGCGGCGAGCACGTAGGGTCCGCAAAACGCGATGCGGCCGGTATCGTTCTTGACCTCATTGAGGCTGGCGGTCAGGTGTGAAACGGTCATGGTCGCGGTCCGCGGCAAAGGCGAGATGGTTAACAGAATCTTTCCTCCCAATACGCTAACAAAGTCTTAACGCGCGGCGCGGGGGCGCTTCGCCAAAAACGGGAAACGCTCACGATGGCAGGCAAGGGCAAGTCGCGCTCGGGATCGAAGTCGGACGCAAAAGCAGGCAAGTCCAAGGAACCGGCGAAGCCGGCCGTGCCACAAAAAGGATTCCTGCAGGGTCTCGCCAATTACGGCGACGCCGACTTCTCGATCTACATGCGCCGCGCGTTCGCGCGCTCGCAGGGCTTCTCGCTCGACGAGCTGTCACGCCCCGTGGTCGGCATCGCGAATACCTACAGCCGCTTTAATCCCTGCCACCGCCACTTCCCGGAACTGGTGGAGGCGATCAAGCGCGGCGTCGCGACCGCCGGCGGTCTCGCGCTCGAATTCCCGACGATCTCGCTGCATGAATCGACGCTGACGCCGAACTCGATGAAGTTCCGCAACCTGATGGCGATGGATACGGAAGAGATGATCCGCGCTCAGCCGATGGACTCCGTCGTGCTGATGGGTGGCTGCGACAAGACCGTGCCGGCTCAGCTCATGGGCGCCGCGAGCGCCAATAAGCCGGCGATCCAGCTCATCGGCGGGCCGCAAATGACGCCTGTACCGATTGCCGCAAATTTTGGATGGAGTACCGCGCCGGCCGCATGGGCAAGGCCGACATCGAGGAGGCCGAGGGCCGCCTCGTTACAACCGCTGGCACCTGCGCCGTGATGGGGACTGCATCGACGATGGCCGCGATTGCGGAGGCGCTGGGTATGACGCTTCCCGGCACCGCCGCGATCCCTGCCGTTCACGCCGACCGCATCCGAGCCGCCGAGGCGACCGGCGTGCGTGCCGTTGCCCTTGCGCGCGGCGAACTGACACCGAGCAAGATCATCACCCAGAAATCGATCGAGAACGCAGCCCGCGTTCTGCTCGCGCTCGGAGGATCGACCAACGGCGTCATCCACCTCGCCGCCATCGCCGGCCGCGTCGGCGCCAAACTCGACCTCGCGCGCTTCAACGAATTGTCCGATACGACGCCCGTCCTTGCCGGCATCAAGCCGGTCGGCAACGAGCACTACATGGAAGACTTTTTTGCCGCCGG
>LNEA01000280.1 GCA_001464855.1 Rhizobiales bacterium Ga0077530 | reverse complement strand
AGAAATTTCCAGCCATCGCGATGGACGGGGACAAAGAACGACAGAATCGTCGATGGAAGACTATGGCCGGCCACGGGCGTACCTGCTCGAGTTGGGCGCCGATCCGTCGAGGGGGACCACGGCGCGAGATGTCGAATTCGAGGGTGAGTGGTAGCCGTGGCGCACGGGAACCGCAACCGAGGATACGCTCGGCGCCGAAAATGCGGCGTGCGTTCCATCAATAAGCCGTTTGGATATCCTCTTTATGGCGCCAACTGACTTGTCGTGGGCGCGGGCATCGGCCAAGTGTGAGGGCGAACTCACGCCGCGTGCACCGCCGGCGGAAACCACCGCATGAATCCGCAAAGGTCGAGGTACGCTTGACGACACGATGTGATCGATACCGCGCCGGAGCGCACAGCAGCACCGGGATCCGCGCCATCGTGCTCGTCGCTGGAGTGGTTGCCGTTTTGGCTGCCGCGACAATCTCGAGCGGGCCGCTGCACGCGCAGTCGGGGCCAGGCGCGACGCAGCCCTATGGCGTCGGCGCCACCGGGTTGCCTCTGCCGCGTTTCGTCAGCCTCAAGTCCGACCGCGTCCAGGTGCGCCAAGGCCCCGGCACCGATCACAAAGTGCTGTGGGTGTTCAGCCGCGTCGGCCTGCCCGTCGAGATCATGCAGGAGTTCGAGAACTGGCGGCAGATTCGCGATCAGGACGGCAGCGTCGGCTGGGTCGCACACGCGCTGCTCTCGGCGCGGCGCACCGCGGTCGTTCTGGCGTGGGCGGCGGGACAGCAGGCGAAGGGCACGACGCGCACCGTTCCGCTTCACGTGGAAGCGTCGACATCGGCGAACTCGATCGCGCTGCTGGAACCAGGCGTCGTCTGCGACATCCGCAATTGCGATGGCCGCTGGTGCAACGTCTCGGTCGGCGACTATCGCGGATACATCGAGCAGGCGAAGCTCTGGGGCGTCTACCCTGGCGAGGCCATCAAGTAAGCGTCAGAAGCTCACCTAGTCGCGCGGCACAGCGACCAATCGCACGACGACATCAACGTGACTGATGCGCATGCCGTCCGGCGGCGTCGGCAGTCCGTCAACGCGAATCGAGCCCTCGGGAATGTCCATCAGCTTGCCGTCTCGCTCGACGTAGAAGTGGCTGTGGTTCGAGGTGTTGGTATCGAAATAGGTGCGCGTGCCATCGATCGCCAGTTCGCGAACGAGACCGGCGCGCCTGAATTGGTGAAGCGTATTGTAGACTGTCGCGAGCGAAACGCGCTCACCTCCGGCGACGGCCTCGGCGTGAAGCAACTCTGCGGTCACGTGGCGACCGTGATCCGTGAACAGCAGCGCGCCCAGCGCGAGTCGCTGGCGTGTCGGGCGCAGCCGTGCATGGCGCAGCAGCTCGACAATCTCAGCTTCCGATCGCGGCGTGCCGCTCGTCTCGTAGGTATGATCAATCATTCTGCGCCTCGCGCTCACCAAAAGGGCGCGCCCAGATGGGGCGACCGCAACTCTCGGATTGGAATACCCGACTATTGGGGTAAACATCCAGTGTTTTTATCAACTGGGTTATCGCCTTTATAGCTCTACCCCCGCTTTGACCGCAATCAAGGCAGTCAGGGATGTTCGAGCCGTTCCAATCTCTTAGAACCGTTCGAATAATTCAACGCTGCGCCGGTGTCGGGTCAGCGATTGGTGAGCTTGAGTTCGATGCGGCGATTGCGCCGCAGGATTTCATCGCTCGCACCATCTTCGAGCGGGGCGAACTCACCGTAACCCGCGGCAACGAGGCGGTTCGGCGGCACACCACGACTGATGAGGTATTTCACGACGCTGATGGCGCGGGCGCTGGACAGCTCCCAGTTGGACGGAAACGCACTGCTTGCAATTGGGCGTGCGTCGGTGTGGCCGTCGACCTGCAACGCCCAGCCGATCTCCTTGGGGATCTGACGTTCGAGTTCGACGATCGCGGCCGCGAGCTGATCGATCGCGGCGAGGCCCTCGACCGTCATGGTCGCTTGTCCCGAGGGGAACAGCACCTCGGACTGGAAAATGAAGCGGTCACCCACGACGCGGATGTCGCGCCGGTCCTTCAGCAGTTCGCGCAAGCGGCCGAAAAAATCGGAACGGTAGCGCTGCAGCTCCTGCACCTGACGGGCGAGAACGACATTGAGCCGGGCGCCAAGATCGGAAATGCGCGCCTGCGAATCCTTGTCCTTGGCTTCAGCGGCTTGCAGCGTTTCATTGAGGGCGGCGATTTGGCGACGCAACGCGAGAAGCTGGCCGTTGAGCAGATCGACCTTGGCCAGTGCCTCGTTGGATATGTCCTTTTGGCCCTGCAGCTCCTTCGAAAGCGCGATGGCGCGAGATTCGGCGGCGCCAGCGCGCTCCTCGCCAAGTCCGGCCAGACCCGATAACCGCGAACTCTCGG
>LNEA01000279.1 GCA_001464855.1 Rhizobiales bacterium Ga0077530 | reverse complement strand
ACGTCCGCAGGCATGCCCGGTGTCGGTATGAAGTCATCGATCTTGCTGCGCGCGCGATCCTCGTCGAGCTGCACGCGAACCACGAAGGTATCCTGGCGCACGGTATCCTTGATGCCGGAAGGCTCTCGCTGAGAAACCGTGTCTGCGGAGAGATACACGACCTTCCCCTCGATCATCGGCGTGAGGCGCTGGTTGAGCGCCGTCAGCCTCACCATGGCGCCCACGCCCTCCTTGACGTGCACGACTTCCTTCGGATTGAGGCGCGCTTCGATGACTAGCCCGTCGCCGAGGGGGAGGAGCTCGAGAACGATCGCACCTGCCGCGACGACGCCGCCCTTCGTATTGTGCAGAAGCCGAACGACGATCCCGGCGACCGGTCACGCGCCGAGCGAAGCTGCTCGGTGACGTCGTCGAGCTCGGTCTCGGTGGCGCGCAGGTCTTCCAGGGATTTCTGGAGCGCCGCCGACTTGAGCTGCGCGATCTGCTGCTCGGCACGCGACACCCGCTCACGCGCGTCCGCGGCTCGCGCTTGCATGCTCGCAAGCTCGCCGGAGAGCCCCGCTTCGGCCCGCCTGAGCGCGAGGATTTCGGTCTTGCGAATGAGCTGGCGATCGAGCAGCTCGGATTTGTCTTTCAGCTCCTGCGAGAACAGATCGATGCGCTCGGCGGTCATCCTTGCCTGCGTCTTGTATCCGGCAATACTCTCGTGCAATCCCGCGATCTCGCGCCTGAGGATTGACTCCTCATCGGCGATCTTGCTGCGCCGCGCCGTCAATTCGATGAGCTGGCGCGCATAGATCGCGGCGACGTCCCCGCTCTCGCTGGCCAAGCCGACATTCAGGGGAAGCGCGAAATGCTCCTTGTTTTGGGCTTCGGCTTCGAGGCGCGCTTTCAGGATGACGAGGCGGTGCTGACGAAGGACCAGGCGACGCAGGCGTGCTTCCGCGGCCGTCGGGTCGAGAATGAGCAACGGCTGGCCGGCCACAACCTGTTGCCCTTCCCGCACCAGTACTTCGCGAACGATACCGCCTTCCAGATGCTGAACCTGCTTGTTCTGGCCCATGGCCACGAACGAACCCGACACCACGACGGCGCCTTCCAGCTCCGCCACGGATGCCCAGACGCTGAAGCCGCCAAGGCACAGCAGCAGGATCGCGATGCCGACGCGGATCGGCCCACGGCTGTCGGTCGGCACGTCCTTGTGCCATTGGTCGATATCGGACCTGGTGCTCACGGCGTACTCTCCTGTCCAGATCTCATTCCGCGGCTTCGGCCGTGACCGGCGCCGCAACTGCCGTCCGCGCGGCCTTCGCCTGGTGCAGGCGGCCAAGGACATCTCGCGGCGTGCCAAATGCGTCGAGCCGGCCGGCCCGCAGGATCAACACTTTGTCGACGATGTTGAGCAGTGTGGGCCGCTGCGTGACGACGACGACGGTGATGCCGTTCTGCTTGGCGCGCTGAATGGCCTCGCTCAGAGCCAACTCGCCGAGCGCGTCGAGATTGGAGTTCGGCTCATCGAGGACGACGACCGCGGGGTCGCCGTAGAAGGCGCGCGCGAGTGCGATCCGCTGCTTCTGGCCACCCGACAGCGGCGCGCCGCTCCGATCCAGCACGGTTTCATAGCCGCTCGGCAGGTGGCAGATCATGTTGTGGACGCTCGTGAGCAGGGCCGCGCGATGGACCGTCTCATCGGGGAGGTCGCGACGCATTCTGCACACGTTCTCGCGGATCGTGCCGGGGAAAAGCTCGACCTCCTGCGGAAGATAACCCGTGAACTCGCCGAACTGCCGGCGATCCCAGTTGCGCAGCTCCGTCGCGTCGAGCCGGATCTTGCCGGCCGTCGGATGGAGGCAACCGACCAGCATCCGGGCGAGCGTCGACTTTCCTGAGCCGGACGGTCCGACGATCGCGAGCGACTCGCCCGGGCGCAGCTCGAAGCTGACACCATTCAGGACCGGCTCCTTGGTCCCGGGAGGCAGATACAGGAGCTTGTCGGCGACGAGATGGCCTTTCGGTTTGGGCAGCTTCAGGCGCGGCGGCTCGCTGCGCAAGGCTTCGACGGAGGCACACATGCGATCATAGGCGGTTCGCGCATGGACAACGCTGCGCCAGCCTTCGATCATGACTTCGAGCGGTTGCAGCGCGCGCCCCGCGATGATCGAGGCCGCGATCATCATCCCGCCCGTCAGCTGCCCGTTGAGCGCCAGGTACGCGCCCCAGCCGAGAATGGCGATCTGCGTGATCAATCGCACGAAACGCGACAGGCCGCTGATCCAGACGCTGCGATCCTGCGCGCCGGATTGCATGGTCAGCGCCATGGCCTGCTCGCGACCCCACTGCGCGACGCTCTCGTTCAGCATGCCCATCGCGTTCACGACCTGGGCGTTGCGCGCAAGCGATTCGGCCTGTGCTTCGGCTCTGGCGCCATAAGCACTGGCCTGGCCGAGCGGCGCGGACGTCGCGCGTTGGTTGAGCACCGCAATGGCAATCAGCGCGAGCCCGGCAATCAGCACGATGTAGCCGAGCTGGGAATGAATGAGAAAGATCGCCGCGAAATATAGTGGTGCCATCGGCGCGTCAAAGAGAACCAGCATCGTAGGTCCGGAAAGAAAGCTGCGGACCTGATGCAGATTGCGGAGCGGCTGGACATTGCCGCCGTCGCTCGCGGGCGCCTGCGTGATGATGCTGGCGATGATCGGACCACCAAGGATCGTTTCCATGCGCGTCGCGAGGCGGCTCAGCACCTGCCGGCGCAATGCGTCGAGGAGAGAGAGGACGCCGATCAACCCGACGACGACCAGCGACAGCATGAGCAGCGTGTCGATGCTGTGGCTGGTCAGAACGCGATCGGAGATCTGGAACAGATAGATCGGCATCGTCAGCATCAGCAGATTGACGAATACCGAGAAGATGCCGACGGCAACGAGGTTGCGGTGGGCGATGTCACGCCAGCGCGTCAGCGGATCACGGCCATCCGATTCATCGTCCGCGGCAACACCGGTGCCTTCAGGCGATATCGAGACAGGCGGCGTGGCAGCGCGCGAACCGAGCCACGCCGGCCATTGAATGCGGCCGAAGCGGAATCCGCCGATGCCATGCCCGAAATCGGGTTCAGGCATGGGCTTTTCGCGCGCACTTTTTCCGGCCGACGGCGATCGCCCCGACCGCTTCTGAGCGTCGGCGGTCAGGAGAGCGCCATCGTACCTCCCCCCGGTGGTCATTAGATCAATCCATCGCCGAGGCCACGCAGACCGGCTTCATGCTGAAGATGCCCCAAGAGTCCCGGCGGATGGTTGCCGGCGTCCTCGTCGTCCCCGAGCAACACATCGATCGGTATCGCGATGTTGCCGAGTAGATCCCCGGCCCCGCCTTCGTTGCCGACTGGCGTCTCCTGGAGCGCGAGGCCGTATTCGGTATAGCCGTCCGCTTGAAACAGCTCGTGGATTGGCGAACCGACGTCCTCTGCAAAGACGAGTTGACCGGGTGCCGCCACGGCGTCCACGCCATCGCCGAGAAGACCGAGCTTCGCGAGGTCGAAGGGCAGAATCTTCAGGATCGGTTCGGCGATCGGCTGGACGAGATCGACGACGGGCGCCGCCACATCGAGAATGGGATCGAGTATGGGGGCGGCGGCATCAACAACCACCCCGACGCTGTCGACGAGCGGATCGGCGAGCGCAAGGATCGGCTCGACACCGTCGGCGACCGGCTCGATGAGGTCGCTGACGATGTCCGTTACGCCCTCGACAGGCGTAAGGATCGCCTCGACGGTCGGAGCAAGCGCGTCGACGGCACCATCGACGAGTGCTTCCACCGGCGATAGCACATCATCGAGTATCGGCCCCAGCACGTTGGCGAGATCTTCGACAGTCTCGACGACAGGAACCAGGATGCCGTCCAGACTCGGTCCCAGCCCGTCGATCAGGTCATCGACAGAGCCGAGGACGGGCGGCAGAAGGTCTCCGAGGATCGGAGGCAACCCATCGGCGAGCAACGGCGGCAGCAGGTCTCCAAGGATCGGCGGCAGGCCGATATCAGGCGGCACCTCGGCGATCGGCGGCAACTCCGCGCCTGGGCCGACTTCGGGCGGCACATCAGGCTGAAGTCCGCCCGCTGCGGGCGCGCCATCGCCGTGCATCGCGAACTGCTGCGGCGCGGCGTTCGCATCACTCG
>LNEA01000278.1 GCA_001464855.1 Rhizobiales bacterium Ga0077530 | reverse complement strand
CTGTCGTCGCTGGTCGGCCGCTTGCCGGCGAAGCTGAATGCGCTGCTGAGCCGCCAGGAGCACGGCTTCGACATCTACGAGGGCGTGGCGCTGGCCGGCGATCAAATCAAGATGAGCGCCGCCGATTCGCCCGGTGGCTGTCAGGCCATATGCCGCAATACATCGGGCTGCATCGCCGCAACGTACAACGACTTCTTCCGTGGCAAGAACGTCGCTTGTTTCATCTACGGCACGGTCACCGGGACGTCCAAATCGTCGACGTCGACGATGATGATCCGCAAGCAGTAGCGACGCGACAGGGTCGACCGAGCGGATTCGGTCGAGAAGCGGTCAGGCCGTCAATTGCCCGATCGCGTCGTCCCAGGCGTCGACCGCGAAGGCGAGATCGTACTTTGCCTCAAATAGCGCGCGCGCCCGCTGGCCCATTTCGTCGACCGCTCTAGGATCGCCCGCCAAGCTGACGACCGCGCGCGCCAGCGCCGCCCCGTCGCCTTCCGCCACGACGATCCCCGTGCCCGTCGCGCTGACGATCCGTCCGATTTCGCCATCCGGATCACCGATGAAAATCGCGGGACGTCCCGCAGCGGCGATGCCGTAGTACTTGCTCGGAACGATGAGCCCCTCGAGAGCTGGTCGCAACGTGATGAGATGCACATCTGCCACTGAGAGGCACAAGCGCACGTGGCGATCGCCGCACTGCTCAATCCGGGCCTTCAGCGTCGCCATCTGCGCGCCGCCGCCGACGAACAGCCATTGAATGGGAGCCTGCCGGTGCGCCAATTCCACCCCGAGCACGGTTGGTGTCGTATCGGCTGCCGCAACCACTCGAGATTTTCCCGTCAGAGCGATCGCCGCGAGGATCGTCTCGGCATCATGCGCCCGGCCGAGATTGCCGGAGTAGCCGACAACGAAGCTGTCGGCGAGGCCCCAGTCGCGGCGCAGCTCGTTCGCATCGCGCGCAGCAGGGCGGACCAGGCGTCCATCCGCCCAATTGGGAATGACGCGAATTCTTTCCGGCTCGGCTCCCCGCCGCCGCAACTCGGCAGCCATCCGCTCACCGATCGCGACATTCAGCGACGCCTTCCGCAGCGCGCGATCGCGCAACCACCGCAGCACCGCCATCAGAATACGGTTGGGCCCACGACGAGCCATGCCGAGCGCCGTCGCCACTTCGGGGAATACGTCTTGTAGCCAGTTGACGGAGTGGCCGCCGCGCAGGTGGACGACCGGCGTCGTCACGATCGAAAGAAGCGGCGGATCGGTCTTGGTAACAACGATATCACCACGGCGTACCTGCCACAGCAGGAGCCACGCGGCCACGAGATAGAACGTCGCGTAGTCGACGGCGCGCCCAACGAGACCTGCGCGCCCAAAGCCCGTCGTCGCCAGTCTGACGATTTCGACGCCGCGCACAGTCTCGCGCCG
>LNEA01000277.1 GCA_001464855.1 Rhizobiales bacterium Ga0077530 | reverse complement strand
CTGCGCGGATGAAAGACCTCGCGGATCGATTGGCGGCTGGCATTTCGTCCCCCAAAGTCCTTGGCGTCGACGCGCCGCTCGATCAATCAGACGTGGTGGTACAGCCCGTCACCCTCGCGGCCATCGCGGGACTGCGCGACCGGCCGATCGACGACTCCAATGACGATGATTGGATGTCGACTCCGACGACGCCGATGACCGTCAGCGCCCCTCCCGCGCAGAGCCAGCAAGCGGACAACGATGCCGTCGCGCCATCACCCGCGCCACTCGCTGCATCAACCGTGTCCGCGACGGCAATCGAGGACGCGTCCGAGCAGAATCTGAAATCTCTGCTGGACGTACTCGACCCGCCGGCGCCGCTGCGCCTCGCGGGTGAGGCTCCGTCGCGCCGCCTGATTCCCGTCATAGCGTCCGCTTCCTCGCCCTCCACGGCTGCGGCTTCGGACATTGAATCCGAAGCGACCAATGCCGACGCCGAAACAGAGACCAGCCCGCTCACGCCGTGGGTCGGACCTGCGCCCGCGACGGACGAACCGCTCCTGTTGGCGGATCAGTCCGACAGCGACATCCGTCTCGTGGACCTGATCAAGCGTCAACAATCGCTGCTCGATCAACTCAATCGGTATCCGCCCGCCCCGGCTCCGGCGGCCTCTTCTGTTGCTGAATCGCTCGCCGATCTTCCGCCCCCGCCGGCGTGGACCGTGCTCGATCAACTGGCGCCGACCCAGCCCTTCACACCCGTGGAGCCGCACCGGATCCCGCCCGTCGACATGCCGCCGCCACTTCCGTCCACTGGCGCCCTTCGCCTCACAGGACCGTCGCCGGAAGATGGCGAGCAGCGGCTGACGGACCGCTCTCCGATGATCATCGAGCGCGCCCGCGCCGAGCGATCGGGCCGCCACGGCGCGAGCAGCTCTGCTGCATCATCGAGCCCGCTCCCGGCCTTCGCGGCGGGAGTCGCGATAGCGTTCGCCATCGCCGGCTCACTTCTTTTCGTGCTTTAGACCAAACCGTCGGCCCTGTTGGCGGCTGGGGACGAACCGTCGCACGGCGGTTCGCCGCGGCTCCTGCCGTCGAATATGCTCGCCATAGTGTGTATGAGGATGTGACGCGCGCCCCCGACGCAGGAATTTGCCGTGCCTGACGGTTCGACCCCGACACTCGCCGACCCCATGCGCGCCATTCGCTGGTGGTTGTACGGCGTCGCCGCACTTGTATTCGCGCTGATCGTTGTCGGCGGCGCGACGCGGCTCACCGACTCCGGCCTCTCGATCACTGAATGGCGCCCGTTGATGGGCATCCTGCCGCCGCTATCGGACGCCGATTGTACCACCTCGTCAATCGCGGCATGAGCCTCGACGCGTTCAAGTTCATCTTCTGGTGGGAGTGGGCGCACCGCTTCCTCGCTCGCATGGTCGGCTTCGCATTCGCCATCCCGCTCGTTTACTTCATCCTCCGCCGTCGCTTGCCGGCCGCAGTCTCCTGGAAGTTCGCGGGCTTGTTGGCGCTCGGCGGCATTCAGGGCGCGATCGGTTGGTACATGGTCAGCTCCGGCCTCGTCGACCGGATCGATGTGAGCCACTATCGCCTGGCGCTGCACCTAACCGTTGCGTTCCTCATATTCGCGCTCCTGCTGTGGTCGGCCTGGACCCTGCCGGGCCCAATCGATGCCGTGTCCCGTCTCCCGTCCACGATGAGACACCGCCGTGCCGCGCAGGCGCTGCTCGCGCTCATCTTCCTGCAGATCGTGCTCGGCGCGTTCGTTGCCGGCATGAAGGCCGGCCTAGCTCACAACACCTGGCCGCTGATGGACGGCCGGTTCATCCCCTCGGGATTGTGGGTGATGTCCCCGTGGTATCTCAATTTATTCGAGAACGTGATGACAGTGCAGTTCAACCACCGCATGGTCGCCTATGTCATCGTCGCAGCGGTCCTCTGGCACGCGACGTCGATCATTCGCGACGACGGTGCACACGCCGCGCGATCATCCGCGCTCATGTTGGCGGGTGGGATCGTGGCGCAGGCGCTGTTAGGAATTTGGACGCTTCTCGCCCACGTACCGCTCGGCCTGGGCCTCGCCCATCAAGGCCTCGCGGCGATCGTCACGGGCTTGGCCGTCTGGCATTTGTTCGTGGTGTCGCGAGCGGACGCGTAACACTCAATCGATCCACCTGAAGGAACCGCCCGACACCACAGTGGGGAGGGAGGTGTGTGGCGATGCGGCGCCGGACGGTTCCTTCGGGCAGATGGCCCTTCAACG
>LNEA01000276.1 GCA_001464855.1 Rhizobiales bacterium Ga0077530 | reverse complement strand
GCACCAGGCCAGCCGGCCGGTCCTCGCTGGCGATCGCGTCCGCTACGTCGGCGACTGCGTCGTGCTCGTCGTCGCCGAAACCGTGGAGCAGGCAGAGGTCGCGGGCGAACTCGTCGAGATCGACTATGATCCGCTCGACGCCGTTGCCGAGGTCGGCCCCGCAACGACCGCTGGCGCACCCGCCGTGTGGGTTGAGGTCCCCGACAACGTCGCGTTCGTTTGGCGCAAAAACGATATGCAGGCGCTCGATGCGATCTTTGCCGACGCCGCCCATGTGGCCCGCCTGACGTCGCACGTCTCCCGCGTCACCGCGTGCTCGATGGAACCGCGCGGCGCGCTCGGCCTGATCGACGACAGCGGACGCTTCGTGCTTCATGCGTCCAATCAAAGCCCATTCGCCATGAAGCCTACGCTCGCCGGCCTGTTCAAGGTCGACCCGTCGATGGTGCGCATTCTCGCGGGCGATGTCGGCGGCTCGTTCGGTATGAAGAGCGGCGTCTACCCCGAGGACGTCCTCGTGCTGTGGGCCGCGCGCCGCCTCGGCCGACCGGTCCGCTGGATCTCGGAGCGACGCGAATCCTTCCTCTCCGACGACCACGGTCGCGATGTGCACATCGATGCCGAACTGGCGCTCGACGCCGACGGCCGCATGCTTGCGCTCAGGTCGCGCTTCGACGTGAATATCGGCTGTTATCTTTCGGGCCGCTCGCTGTTCATGGTCGGCAACAGCGGCGGCATCGCCGGCGTCTATCGCATTCCCGCCATCGCCGGGCAAATCCGCGGCATCTTCACGAACACCCAGACCTCCGCGCCCTATCGTGGGGCTGGCCGCCCCGAGGCGACCTACACGATCGAGAGGCTGATCGACATTGCCGCGCACGATATTGGCATCGACCCGTTCGAGCTGCGCCGGCGCAATCTCGTGCAGCCGTCGGCGATGCCCTACGATACCGGCTTCACGTTCACCTACGACTGTGGCGAATTCGAAGGCAACATGACCGGCGCCGCCGAGATCGCCGACCGCGCCGGCTTCGAAAAGCGACGCGCGGAAGCGGCCAAACGCGGCAAGCTGCGCGGGCTCGGCATATCGAATCCGATCGAAGTCGCCGGTGGGCCATTCGTGAAACCGGGCAAGGATTTCTCGTCGATCCGCGTCTCGAGCGACGGCACCGTAACGCTGAACGCCGGTGTCATGAGCGTCGGCCAAGGCATCGAGACCTCGTTCTCTTATCTCGTCGCCGAGCGCCTCGGCGTCGCCGTCGACAAGGTCCGCTACATCCAGGGCGACACCGATCTCCTCCCGGGGGGACGTGGCAATGGCGGCTCGAGCAGCATTGGCGTTGGCGGCGCGTGCGTGACGATCACGCTCGACAACACAATCGCCAAAGGCCGGCAGATCGCGGCCGACATGCTCGACGCCAAGCCCGAAGACATCGAATTCTCCGATGGCCATTTCCGTCTCGCGGGCACCAACCGCGCGCTGGCGCTGACCGAAGTTGCCGAGCACGCCGAGAAGGCCGGCGACGACGGGCTGACCGCCTCCGGCGAGTTCCAGCCGCCTGCGGTCACGTTCCCGAACGGCTGCCACATGTGCGAGGTCGAAATCGACCCGGACACCGGTGCGCTGGAGATCATCCGATACACCGTCGTCGAAGACATCGGCAATGTGATCAACCCGACGCTGGCCGAGGGCCAGATCCATGGCGGCGTCGCGCAAGGCGTCGCACAGGCGATCGGCGAAGCGATCGTCTATGATGCCGAAACCGGTCAGCTCGCCAGCGGCTCGTTCATGGACTACATGATCCCCCGCGCTGACGACTTGCCGAACGTGACGATCCGCACGCGCGCAGTGCCGACCAAAGTCAATCCACTCGGCGCCAAGGGCGTCGGCGAGGCCGGCACGGTTGGCTCGCTCGTCGCGACGATCAACGCGATTTGCGATGCGCTCGCACCGCTCGGCGTAAAGCACATCGAGATGCCGGCGACCCCCGCGCGCATCTGGGAAATGATCCAGAACGCCCGCAAGGCCATGGCGGCCTAGACCGCAAAAAATACTGGGAGGAGCACCATGCTACTCGGGTGCATTGCCGACGATCTGACAGGCGCCACCGATCTCGCGCTGATGTTGACGCGCGCCGGGATGCGCACCGTACAGGTCATGCAGGTACCGGATGCGAGCACCGATCTCGCCGGATTCGACGCCGTCGTCGTTGCACTGAAGACGCGGACGTGCCCGCCGGCGGAGGCCGTATCTCTGTCACTCGCGGCGGCGGACGCACTTCTCGCCGGCGGCGCACGCCAGCTCTTCTTCAAGTACTGCTCGACGTTCGACTCGACCGATGAGGGTAACATCGGACCGGTCGCGGAGGCGCTGCTCACTCATCTCGGCGCCCGGCAGGCGATCGTCTGCCCTGCGTTTCCAACCAACAAGCGGACTGTCTATCAGGGCAACCTGTTCGTCGGCGACGTGCCGCTCTCCGAGAGTCCGATGAAGGACCATCCGCTGACGCCGATGCGCGATTCGAACCTCGCGCGCGTCCTGCAGCGGCAGACAAAGCTCAATGTCGGCACGGTGCCGTTCGCGATCGTCGATGCCGGCGCTGCCGCGATCAAGGCGGCAATGGCTGCGGCCGATGCACGCGATGAGCGCTTCCTCGTGCTTGACGCAATCACCGACCGCCACCTCGTCGACATGGGCACCGCGGCCGAGGGCATCAAGCTGATCACCGGCGGCTCGGGCGTCGCGCTCGGCCTGCCCGCCAACTTCGTGCGGCAGGGTTTGATGAAATCTGCGGTCGCGCCGACGTCGATGCGTGCGCCGAAGGGTCGGGCCGCGATCCTTGCCGGCAGTTGCAGCGCCGCGACGCGGGGGCAGGTTCAAGCGGCCGTCGCAGCCGACCTCCCGACACTGCGCATCGATCCACTAGCGATCGCGTCTGGCGAAGTCGACGCCGCGCGCATCCTCACTTGGGCGATGAAGCAATCCGCCGATCGGCCGCTTCTCGTCTATTCGAGTGCGGACCCGGACTCGGTTGCTGCCGCACAGGGCAAGCTCGGTCGCGACAAGGCTGGCCGGATTGTCGAGGAAACGCTGGCCGCCGCCGCGATCGGCCTCGCGGACGCAGGATTCAGCCGCATGATCATCGCTGGCGGTGAGACATCCGGCGCCGTCGTCAACGGCCTCGGCGTAACGACTCTGGAAATTGGCCCCGAGATCGACCCCGGCGTGCCGTGGACGCGCGCGATCGGCGGCCGCGAGTTGGTACTCGCCCTCAAGTCCGGCAACTTCGGCGCGCCCGATTTCTTCCTGAAAGCGTGGGAGAAACTGTCGTGAGCGCGGAAGCCCGCCTGCGCGAGCAGATCGTCGCCACCGGCGCGTCACTGTTCAATCGCGGACTGACGCACGGCTCGACCGGCAACATCTCCGTCGCGCTCGCCGATGGCGGCTGGCTGATGACGCCGACCGGCTCCTCGCTCGGCACACTCGATCCGGCGCGCCTGTCGAAACTCGACGCGGCGGGTCGCCACCTCGACGGCGACAAGCCGACCAAGGAAGCGTTCCTGCACACCACAATGTACGGCGCGCGGCCCGGCAGCGGCGCCGTCGTGCATCTTCATTCGACGCACTCGGTCGCGGTGAGTTGCATCGACGGCATCAATCACGCGGATTGCCTGCCACCGATCACCGCGTATTACGCGATGCGGATCGGCCGCCTGCCGCTTGTGCCGTACTATCCGCCGGGCGACGAGACGCTGGCCGAAGCGGTCGGCGCACTCGCGGGAAACCATCATGCAGTGCTGCTGGCAAATCACGGCCCCGTCGTCGCCGGCAGCAGCCTTTCCGCAGCGCAGGACGCGATCGAAGAACTGGAAGAGACCGCGAAACTCTTTCTTCTGCTGCGCGGCGAACGCGTGCGCGCACTGACCGACGAACAAGTCGCCGAACTCGAACGGCGCTTCCGCTGAATTCGACCAACGAAGAGCAACGAAGAGCAACGAGGAAACACCATGGCCAACGCAATCGATCTGAAAGACCGGATCGCCGTCATCACCGGCGGCGCGCAGGGAATTGGGCGTGCCATCGCCGAGCGCTTCATCGCATCGGGCGCGCGGATCGCCATCTGGGACCTCGACAGGTCCCTCGCCGACAAGACGGCAAAGGAGTTAGGCCAAGCGACGAAAGCCTACACGGTCGATGTGACCAGCCCGGACTCGATCGACGCCTCCGTGAAGGCAACGCTCGCCGACTTCAAGCGCATCGACATCCTCGTCAACAACGCCGGCATCGCTGGTGGCAACGCGCCGACGTGGGAATTGCCCGTCGCCGACTGGCAGCGCGTCATGAAGATCAATCTCGACGGACCCTTCTATTGCTGCCGCGCCGTCGTGCCGACGATGATCGCGCAAAAATACGGCCGCATCGTCAACATCGCCTCGATCGCGGGCAAAGAGGGCAATCCCAACGCCGCTCACTACTCCGCCTCGAAGGCAGGCGTCATCGGGCTGACGAAAAGTCTCGCCAAGGAACTCGCGCAGTACGACATCGCGGTGAATGCGATCACGCCGGCCGCCGCCAAGACCGCCATCTTCGACCAGATGACTCAACAGCAGATCGACTACATGCTGTCGAAGATCCCGCGCGCGCGCTTTGTGAATGTCGAAGAGATCGCCGCGCTCGCCGCGTTTGCCGCGTCACAGGATTGCTCGTTCACCACCGGCACCGTTCTCGACATCTCCGGCGGTCGGGCAACATATTGATCAACTTAGTCCCCTCTCCGCGCACGCGGGGAGCGGGGACTAAGTTGACGCCGTGTCGATCACGCGCGTGAGATAGCTGAGGCAGCGATCGAGTTCGGCGACGGCAACGAATTCGTTGGCCTGATGGGCCTGGTCGATGCTGCCGGGCCCACAGACGACCGATGAGCTGCCCGCCGACTGGAAGTGGCTCGCCTCGGTGCCATAGGCCACCGCGAACGTCTCGTTCTGCTCCATGAGGCGCAGCGCCAGCGACGTCGCGGGCGAGTTGTCACCGGAAGTGAACGCTGGCAGCACGCCCGTCGGCGTCGTTACGATTGCGCAATCGTCGCTGATGGCGCGCATCGGCGGCAGAACGACATTCTGGGCGTAGTCGTCGAATTCCTTGACCAACGCCGGGATGTCGAGACCCGGCAGCGCGCGGATGCCCCAGCTCATCTCGCAGAATGGAGGGATGATGTTGTGCGCCACGCCTCCCTTGATCGCCCCGATTGAGATCGAGGAATAGGGGGGATCGAAACGCTTGTTGAAGGAGCGCGACTTGAAGCGTTCCTCGATGCGGCGCAGCTCCATTGCGAGATCGGCAGCGGCAAAGATCGCGGACGCGCCAAGTTGCGGCTTCGACGAATGCGCCGCCTGCCCGGTGATCTCGGTGCGGAAACGGTAACCACCCTTGTGCGCGTCGACGACGGTCATCAGCGTCGGTTCGCCAACCAGCACGATGCCCGGCGTCGGCAGCGTCTTGCCGAACTCCGCGATCATCGGCTTGACGCCGGTGCAGCCAACTTCCTCGTCGTAGGAGAAGACGATGTAGAGTGGCTGCTTGAGCTCGCGGCGCTTCATCTCCGGCACCAGCGCCAACACGCACGCGAGATAACCCTTCATGTCACAGGTGCCACGGCCATACAGAAGGCCGTCGCGCTCGGTCATGACGAACGGATCGGTTTCCCACGGCTGACCCGCTACCGGAACCACGTCCATGTGGCCGGATAGCGCGATGCCACCATCGCCGGGCGGGCCGATGGTCGCGAAAAGGTTGGCGTGGATGCCGTCGTCGGAGGGTAGCAGCGTCGCCTCGACGCCGTGGCCGGCGAGGTAGTCGCGAATGAACTCGGCGCAAGGAAGGTTCGTCTTGGCGCTGGTCGTGTCGAACGACACCAACTTCGCGAGCAGCGCGGTGGCGTCGGTGAGCGGGGTCGACATTCAAACTCCTGGCTTTGGGCCAACTCGGCGGGCCTCAGTTGAGACTGCGCCGCGTGAACGGGCTATCGAGAGAGAACGGCGGGATCGCGATGTCCACCAGCGTGCCGTCCGGCTGCTCCATCTGGTAGGACCCGGCCATGATGCCGGATGCTGTCCTCAGCGGGCAGCCCGAGGTGTACTCGAACGACTGGCCGGGACCGATGACTGGCGTTTGGCCGACCACACCGGGTCCGCGCACTTCCTCGACGCGGCCATTGGCATCGGTGATCCGCCAATAGCGTGAGCGGAGCTGCATCGTCTCGCTGCCCTCGTTGACGATCTCGACCGTGTAAGACCAGAAGAACCGCCCCTCGTCGGGGGCAGACTGGGCCTCGAGATATTCCGGTCGGACGCGCACGCGGATCGCACGCGTAACCTTTTCGTACATGAGATCAGCTCGATGGTTCAGCGCGGCAGGTTGTCACGAACGGTCGCGCGAGGCGACCGCCGCGCGATCTTACGAGGAGCCGCACGGGCTTGTCTCGGTCAATCGCCACGTACCGCTCGTGCATCTCCGGCGCATCACTCGGCGGCTCGCGCGCCGTAGCGCTTCTCGATGTAGTCCTCGACGATCGCCTTGAAATCCTTGGCGATGTCGGGGCCGCGCAGCGTCATCGCCTTCTTGCCGTCGATGAATACGGGCGCTGTCGGGTTCTCACCGGTGCCGGGCAGCGAGATGCCGATGTCGGCGTGCTTCGATTCGCCGGGGCCGTTCACGATGCAGCCCATGACGGCGAGGTTGAGCCCCTCGACACCCGGATAGCGCGCCTTCCACTCCGGCATGCGCTCGCGGATCATGGTCTGGACGTCGCGCGCCAGTTCCTGGAACACCGTCGACGTCGTCCGCCCGCAGCCGGGACAGGCCGCGACGATCGGCATGAACGTGCGCAAGCCCATGGTTTGAAGCAGCTCCTGCGCCGCCTGCACTTCGAGCGTGCGATCGCCGCCCGGCTCGGGCGTCAGCGAGTAGCGGATCGTATCGCCGATGCCCGCCTGGAGCAGAATGCCCATGGCCGCCGAAGATGCGACGATGCCCTTCGAGCCCATGCCGGCCTCGGTCAGGCCGAGGTGCAGCGCGTAGCGGCAGCGCGACGCGAGCAGCGTGTAGACCGCGATCAGGTCCTGCACTGCCGAGACCTTGGCCGAGATGACGATGCGGTCGGCACTCATCCCCAGTTCTTCTGCGCGTTCGGCCGAGAGCAGCGCCGACTGCACAATCGCCTCGTGCATCACGGCGCGCGCCGGGATCGTCAGCAGCGCCTGATCGAGCGAGCCCCAATTGACGCCGATGCGGACCGGCTTGTTGTGCTTGAGCGCGAGGTCGATGATCGCCGAAAACTGGCGATCCTTCTTGTCCTTGAAGCCGACATTGCCGGGATTGATGCGGTATTTGTCGAGCGCTTCCGCGCAGGCCGGGTAGTCGGTCAGCAGCGTGTGGCCGTTGTAGTGGAAATCGCCGACGATCGGGACGCGCACCCCCATCCTCAGCAAGCGCTCGCGGATCGCCGGTACGGCCTTCGCCGCTTCGTCCCGATCGACCGTGATGCGCACGATCTCGGACCCGGCCCGCGCCAACGCCGCGATCTGCTGCGCCGTGCCTTCGGCGTCCGCCGTATCGGTATTGGTCATCGACTGGACAACGATCGGAGCGCCGCCGCCGACGATGACCCCGCCGACGTTGACGGCGAGAGTAGCGTGGCGCTCGGATTGGCCCGTGGTTGTACGTGTCAGCATGTCTCAGCCTGCTTCCGGTTCAGACAACCTTGATTGACACACCTTTATGACAATTCCAACCGTCCGACTGGCTGATCGCGGCGGCGTTCTATCGCCGTTCGACGGCAAAAGCGGTCGCGAGCGACGCCAGACAGAACGCTGAAAGCACGACGACGACGCCCGGCCCCGCGGCGACGTCCCAAGCCGTCGAAACGGCGAGCCCGCCGATCGTTCCAACGATGCCGATGCCGCCGGCAAGCAGCACCATGGCTTCCGGCGTCGCCGAGAAGGGACGCGCCGCCGCCGCCGGCATGATCAGGAAGGCGACGATCAACAGCACGCCCACGACCTTCATTGCCACCGCGATGATGAACGCCAGCAGCATAATCAGAGCCGCCTCGGCGCGGGCCGTATCGTGCCCCTCGGCGGCGGCTAATTCCTTGTGGACCGCGATTGCAACCAGCGTCCGCCAATAAAGCGCGATGACGCCAAGGACGACGGCGCCGCCCCCGTAAATCCACACCAGATCCAGTTGCGTCACCGCGAGAATGTCGCCGAACAGGTAGCCCATCAGGTCGAGGCGCTGCCCCGAAAGGCGCGCCGCCGCGATCAGGCCGAGCGCCAGCGCGGCGTGTGAAAGGATGCCGAGCAGACTGTCGACCGGCAGCAGCGGTTGGCGCTCCAGCATCACCAGCAGGGCGCCGACCGCGAGAGAAACCACGATCACGCCCAGCGTCAGATCGATGTCAAAGGCGATCCCGAGCGCCACCCCGAGCAGGCCGGCGTGCGCCACCGTCGAGCCGAAATACGACATGCGACGCCACACGACGAGGCAGCCGAGCGGCGCCGCGACGATGGCGATGCCGAGGCCCGCCAAGAGCGCACGGAGGAGGAAGGGTTCGAACAAAGCGGTCAGCATGCCGTGATTCTTGATCCGTCGGCGCGGCCCTGTAAAGCGCGAATGTAATAATGTTGCCTCGGCACCACGGCCGGCACCCCGCGGTCCAAGCACCGCATCTCCCGCGCAGGTGCATCCCGGCCCATGCGCGCAGGTGCAGCTTGCGCTACCGCCGCCTCAGGCCGTATTGCGTTGCCTCCCGACTTCCTATTTGCCGCCCGGAGCCCGTCCATGGCCCACGATGCCGCCGTCTCTCCCTTCGCCCCCAAAGCGATCCCTGAAGTCCCCGTCATCGACGGCGTCCGCTTTGCCGCATGCGAGGCCGGCATCAAGTATCGCAATCGCAAGGATCTGATGATCGCGGTGATGGACGAGGGCACGACCGCCGCCGGCGTATTGACCCAATCCAAGACCTGCTCGGCGCCGGTGCTGTGGTGCCGCGACAGCCTCAAGTCTGGCAAAGCCCGCGTGCTGGTCGTCAACTCCGGCAATTCAAATGCCTTCACCGGCAAGAAGGGCCGCGATGCCGTCGCGCTCACAGCCGAGTTCGCGATGAAGGCGGTTGGCTGCGCGAAGGACGAGGTCTATCTCGCCTCGACCGGCGTCATTGGCGAGCCGCTCGAAGCCGGGAAGTTCGCGCACCTGCTCGACGGGCTCGCCAAGGCGGCCAAGCCCGACGCCTGGGCCGACACCGCACGCGCGATCATGACCACCGACACCTTCCCGAAGCTCGTGACCCGCACAGCGACGATCGGCGGCGTTCCGGTGACGATCAACGGTTTCTGCAAAGGCGCCGGCATGATCGCGCCGGACATGGCGACGATGCTGTGCTTCATCTTCACCGATGCGGCGATCGCGGCGCCGGCGCTGCAGTCGCTGCTGGCTGCCGGCGCGCAGACCAGCTTCAACTGCATGACCGTCGATGGTGACACCTCGACCAGCGACACGATGCTGATGTTCGCGACGGGTAAGGCGGCGGCGCGCGGGCAGAAGCCGGTGACGTCAGCCGGAGATCCAGCGCTCGCGGACTTCACCGCCAAGGCGCACGACCTGATGCGCGAACTGGCGCAGCTTGTCGCCAAGGACGGCGAAGGCCTGTCGAAGTTCGTGACTATCGAAATCGCGGGGGCGGAGAGCGACAAAGCCGCCCGCACGATCGGTCTCTCGATCGCCAACTCGCCGCTCGTGAAGACCGCTATTGCTGGCGAGGATCCGAACTGGGGTCGCGTCGTCATGGCTGTCGGCAAGGCAGGTGAAGCTGCAGACCGTGACAAGCTGGCGATCTGGTTTGGCCCGCATCTCGTCGCCAAGGATGGCGAGCGCGCGCCCAGCTATTCCGAGGAAACGGTCGCGGCGTACATGAAGAACGGCGAACTGACGATCAAGGTTGACCTCGGCCTGGGCGCCGGCAAATCCACGATCTGGACCTGCGATCTCACGCACGGCTACATCTCGGTCAATGCGGATTACCGGAGCTAGCGCGTCTTCCACGCTTCTTCCCCTTCTCCCCGTTTCTTCAACGGGGAGAAGGAGAAAAGGCTACCGCGCCGTCCAGCCGCCATCGATGGAGTAATTGGCGCCTGTGATCGATGAGGCCGCGTCGCTCGCGAGGAATGCCGGTCGGCTGCGCTTCGAGGATCTCCTTCTGCGCCTCGGCCTCGGTGATGCCTTTGCTCTTGGCCAAGTCCGGGATCTGCTTGGCGACGAGCGGCGTCTTCACGAAGCCTGGCGAGATCGCGTTCACCGTGACGCCCGACGTCGCGAGTTCGAGCGCGACGGTTTTGGTGAAGCCGGCGAGGCCGTGCTTCGCTGAGACGTAAGCCGACTTGAATGGCGAGGCGACCAGTGAGTGCGCCGAACACAGGTTGATGATGCGTCCCCACTTGCGCTTTTTCATGCCGGGCACCGCCGCGCGCGTTGTGTGAAATGCCGACGTCAGGTTGATCGCAATGATCGCGTCCCACTTTTCGATCGGGAATTCCTCGACCGGCGCCACGTGCTGGATGCCAGCGTTGTTGATGAGAATATCGACCGAACCCAGCTCCTTCTCGCAGCGCTCGACCATCGCCACGATCTGGTTCGGCCGCAGCATGTTCGCGGGATCGAAGAGGACGCGCGTTCCGGCCGCAGCGACCTCCTTGGTCGCCGCCGCAATCTCTTCTTCGCTCCCGAGCCCGTTCAGCATCACGTTGGCGCCGGCCTTCGCCAGAGCCAGCGCCATGCCAAGACCAATTCCGGACGTCGAGCCCGTCACGATTGCATTCCGGCCTTTGAGGGTCATCGCTCAACACTCCATTCGCTCGGCTCGCGGCACGAGCGCGCTGATGTCACCAATGTCACGCGGTGCTGGGGCAAGTGCAACGGGCACGTTCAGGAGAGTGGCCATTCAGGGCCGTGCGTGCCGAGCGGAACCGATGGTCGGTCCCACCGCGGCGGCGTCTCGGAGAGCTGTCCGGCATGTCGAAGCGCCGATAGATTTCCATATCGGGACGGCAGGTCGTGGAGAAGATGCGGCACATCGGCACGGGTGATCGTCGCGGCGTCGCGGCCGTCCTGCAGGCGGCCGAGTTCGGTCAACCAGTGCCCCACCTGCGCCAGCGATAAACGCACCAGCCATGATCCTCCAATTTCGGCGCGTCGCTTCAGCGCCAGCATCGCGCCTGCCGCCATGAGGTAGCCCGCACCATGATCGAGCGCCTGGCACGGCAGTTCGACCGGCTTGTCGAGCGCCGCGACCTCGGCTTCCGCATGATTGATACCGCTCGCCGTCTGCACGAGTGAATCGAACCCTCGCCGCGCCGACCACGGACCGACATGTCCCCACGCGCTCAAGGACACGTAGACGATGCCGGGGCGCACCTCGGCGGCGCGCTCCGGCGAGAAGCCGCGCTCGGCGATGCCGCCCGGCCGATAACCCTGGACGAAGATGTCGGCGGTCTCGAGTAGACGCGCAAGCGTCGCCTTGCCGTCGTCGCCGCGCAGGTCGATGTGGGCTGAAAGCTTGCCGCGTCCGGTATCGACATCGAGACCCGGTATGTCGGGCAAGTGCGGTCCCGTCACGCGCAACACGTCGGCGCCATGTGCCGCGAGCGTGCGCCCGCATACCGGCCCCGCGAGCACCCGCGTCAAGTCGAGCACACGCACGCCCGACAGCGGCCGCGCACTCGACGGCAACGGCCGTGGCGGCGCATCGCCGATGCGCACGATCTCCAGCAACGGTAATTTCGCCACTGCCACGCCCTGCGAGTGAGCCGCCCACTCGGCGGGACTGCGCATCATGGTGCCGACGAGCCCACGCCGCGCGACTTCGTCCTCGTACTGCTGCCCGGTCCAACCTTTCAGCGTTACGGCGACGCTCTCGCGGTCGTAGTCGACCTTGAGCATGTCGAGGATGCCAGCGCGATGGTGGGGGAAATTCGTGTGCAGGCGAACCCAGCGACCGTCGCCAGTCTGGTACGTGCCAGCGATCTTGTCCCACGCGGCGGGCGGCGGCTTGCCGTCGACCGTATAGAGCCGCTCGCTGATGAACTCGGCTGTTGCATGGCGCATGTCAACGGTCACGGCCTGGGCGCGCCCATTGCGCACGCGATCGACCTCGCTCGCCGCCAGCGCCGACGCAGCGATCGTCGCTTGCGCAACGGTGCCGACCTTGAACGACGACGGCAGCGCCGGATCTGCACCGGTCAGCGACACCCGCGCCAGGGCAGGCACTTCACCGCCGGCGACCTGCCAAATCCCGGCCAGAGCTTCTGTGGGGCTCGTCATGGCCTGCGCTCCCGCTGTTGCAACTATTTGCGTTCCGTAATGGTGCTGTGAGTCATGCGGGGTATCGGATCCACCTCGAGGCGCCGCCCGACGAACGGAAAAGCCTCGACAGCGGTAACACCGCCATTCAGTTCCGCCGACCACTTTCCAGGCACCGACACCACGCCGGAGTTGGCCACGTGAACGATGCGGCCTATGGAACGATGCTTGGAACAGGATGAGCGGTCCATTGAGCAGACTTCGACCTGCCCCTGGTGCATCAGCACAAACGTCTCACCCTGCGGATTGATGTAGAGATCGAAGACTGTGCCGCGAACGCCGATCGTCGCGGCGGGTGTGTCGATTCTGTAGCTCTGGCTCGTCTGGCGCCCGGTCAGGAAGCGTAGTGTTCCCTTGAGCAAACGAACGGCAATCGATGATGAAGTGTTGCCACCGCCGATCGCGAACTCGTCGAGCCGCAGCTCGGCGTCCGGACCAAGCGCCAGCCTCGTATCATCATCCAGCTTGAACTCGACTTGAGCCTGGCTACCTGTGCGGATGATTTCGTCGCGATGAACGCGATGCCCAATTTTCAGCTCACGTTGTTGGGTGCCGAGCAGCCCCGTGACCTGGTTTCGCACCATCACGGTGGTGCCGGCCTCGAGCGCGCCCGGCGCGTTCTGGGACGCCGCCAATTCCGGGGTAAGAGCGAGCGCCAAGCAAAATGCGATAAAAAATGCGGACACACGACCGCCCACGTACAACGCACGCACACCAACCATCCTGGTTTCCCCACCTGGGCAACGACTGCTTTATGGGACCACGTTATCATGCACCGTGGCGGGTGTACCGACGATGCGAGGGGCGATCGGCACCGTGCTGCTGTTGGCTAAATGGCGTCAAGCATCTATAGGCCAGTGGCCGACGGCTATTTTGTTTTGCTCCTACCGTGTCGCACTCCCCAAGGGCGATGACACCTTCGGACAAACAGTACGCGGAATCAGTTAGGTTAATGTCGACTGCGGACGTGGTGGAACTGGTAGACACACAGGACTTAAAACGGCTCCCGGGGGTCACTCGCACCGGCCCACTACGACTCTTCACGATTGGCTAACTCTGTCCGATTCCTGTTTTTTCAGGTTTCGGTGGCAAGCTAGGCGACTTTCAGAGACTCGCTCAGACTCGCCGTGACTCACGCATTTTGTGTCCCCCGTGTGTCCCCCTATTGAGCGCATCAGGATGTAGATCCATGTCGCTCACAGACAAGATCATCAAGTCCCTCAAGCCACGAAGCCAACGCTACGACGTTAGCGATGGCAACAGCAATGGGCTGCGTGTGCGCGTCCAGCCCAATGGCCGAAAGGTCTTCACAGTCGTTTTCAGAAGCAAGAATGGCAAGTTTATCCGCGAGACGCTAGGTGCGTATGGGCTCCTGGACTTGGCGACAGCTCGCCGCAGAGCCGAAAAAATCCGTCAAAGCGACTTTCTTAACGATGGGCCGAAGCTCACATTCGAGGCTGCGGTCGAGAAGTTCCTGAGGCTTTATAGCGAGCGTAGAAATCGACCGAGCACAATTGAGGGCAACAGACGGCTGCTTCATAAGCATTTCATGCCTGTGTGGGCGGAGCGGGATGTACGCACGATAACGAAGAAAGACGTGGTCCGCGTCCTCGACGAGGTTGCGAGGGACGCGCCATCATCCGCCGATCATGCACTGAGTGTGGTGCGTAAACTCTTCTATTGGCTAGAGACCCGCGGCGACATAGAGCGTTGTCCTGCATCGCGCCTCCCCAAGTACGGTACCAACAAGCCGCGAGACCGCGTTCTGACTCTGGCCGAGATCGCAGCTGTGTGGAAAGCCGCCGATGGGGAAGGCTACCCATTCGGTTGGGCAACTCAATTGTTGCTGCTCACCGGACAGCGACCGAGCGAAGTCGTTGAACTCCCGTGGTCAGAGTTCGTTGTTGACGAGACCAGGTCGCCGTTGGCGACCACCACGCCAGAACTTGCCACCGAGTTCACGCATTGGCACCTCCCCGCCCAGCGCGCCAAGAACAAGATCCCGAACCTTATTCCGCTCACCACGAACGCCAACGCGCTCATCGAAAAAATTCGGACTCGCCACCACGAGATTGGCATCAGATCGCCCTTCCTATTTCCGAACGAGCGTGAGCTGCTGCGCCCGATGCTCGCTACGACACAGAAGCGCGAGCGCATACGGAAAGCAGCAAAAGTTACTCACTGGACGCTCCACGATCTCCGCCGAACGGTCCGTACCGGATTGGCGAAGTTGAAGGTGCCAGCCGAAGTGGCCGAGCGCCTGCTGAATCACGTTCCGAGCATTGTAAGGCGCACCTACGACCTCCACAGCTATGAACCGGAGAAGCTCGATGCACTCAGAAAATGGGAAGGCTACCTCAAGCCCATACTTGACGAAGGAAGAGGTCCGGAAACGACTGAAGATCGGAAAAGCCACGCTCGATCGATGGATTCAGCAGGGCAAATTTCCTCGACCGGTGATGCTGTCACCGACCACGCCCCGAATTCTGCTGGCTGATTTGCTCGCTTGGGAAGCCGACCTAGCGCGGCGATCGTAGTTCCCTGCTTCGGAACTGCGTTGGCTTGACGCGAACCAGCGTCGAGAAAAGACGCACTACGCAATGCCAATGTCCCGAAGGATGTCCGCGATGCCATCCAAGGACATGGCGAGAATGGCGTCTTGGGGCTGGATCTTGGCCACCTGATCTCATCCTCTCCGCCGCCGAGCAAACTTGACTGATCGGCTCCGCGGAGCCGAAGAACAAGTGGGGCTGTAGGATAATGACAAAATTGCTCACAGCGCGGCCCATTCTTCAGGATGCTCCCAGAAAAACTTAATCTCTTCAATGCGTTAAATCGTGACCTGTACGAGATGTACAACATGTAGGATTAAGCGGGGCGACGCGCGTCGCGACGCGCCCGTGCCAGCAGTGGAGTGAGTTAGAGAGAACCGTTGAAAACTAATCTTAAGGGGTCATTAAATCCTACAGGTCCTACAGTTGCTACAGAATTCAAGGTATCCAGCTGATTTCAATGGCAATTTTTAATGCACATTTCTCTGCTCACGACTCGCAGAACCTGCAGGCGAGGGATCAGCTACAGGATCGCGTTGCATGAATTCGTCCAAGTTCGGAGCATCATCAGCATCTGAGCGATTCTCGTCGGGTCCCGTTTTTTCCTGTTCGACTGACCTGAGGGAGTACACGAAGCCGTTCTCCTTCCTATGCTTGTGAAGCGTAAAGAGTGCTGGCCCGCTCCCCGTCTGCAATTCAAAGACACGATCGACATGATGTTTTAGCTCACGGCCGATGCGGTTACCCCACTTCTCCTTTGGTTCGGATAGCCACCAGAACGACAGTCGGTCTGAGTAATCGAGAACCAGCTGAGCCAAGTGGGCCGGCGGTTCAAACCGCAGGAACTCTGACTGCGCATCGGTCGATCGGGCGTTGCTGTTCCAATCGACTCTACCGAGTCGTGCCGGCTGTAGCCCGAAGACGTCATGCATGAGTTGGAGGAGTGGTAGAACAGCATCGTCTTCGTCCGTGATTCCTGTCTTGATCGTGTCGCGGTCTTTGAGGAATCCAGGGATCTCTGCAAACGCCAGAATACCTCCGATCACCGTCGACCAGTCCTCGAATGATGCTAGTCGGGATGATCCCTTAGCAGCGGGGCATCCCGCCACGATCCAAGCCTGCACAAGTGTCAAGATCGCACCGACGAGCGCGGTTCGATTCGACTTGACCCATTTTTGTAGATCCGGGTGCCTGTAGTCGCGATCCTTTGTCGGATCGACCACTCCTGCATCGAGGCGCACCATCACCAGACGCCGCGCCAATTCGCTCGAGAAAGTCACGTTGTTCCCGGTAAAGAGCCAAAGGGCATTGTTCGGTAACGCGACTTTCTGGGACTTTCCAAGCATACGATCGGACCACGCCTCGGCAGTGATTGCCGCGGCGATGGATTGATCCTTGATCTCAGCAAGGACATTGTCGAAGACAATCATGGATGACCCACCGAGTAGGCTTGCCGTGATCGACTTGCGCCATTCGTCTCCGTCGGTCTTGGCCACTTCGAGCATGGCTGGTCGCCCGAACGCGATTTGTGAAATGACACCGGCAAGTAGGGTGGCCCCGGTTCCTGGACTCGGCTTCTGAATGAGAAAGCCCGGCGTGGGTCCCGAGATCATCAAACGCACGAAGGGATGAAGCAGCATGGCGACGACATGTGCAAAA
>LNEA01000275.1 GCA_001464855.1 Rhizobiales bacterium Ga0077530 | reverse complement strand
CCGCTGCCTTTTGCCTTGCCCCACAGCGCCATCGACGCGGCCTGGAAGGCATAGAGCCCTGTGAACGCATCGATGAATGGAACGTCGACCTTGACCGGGGCGCCGTCGCGCGCGCGCGTCGCGCTCATGAACCCGGAGATCGCCTGCCCGATCGTGTCGACCATCGGTCGCTCGCGGTTCGGCCCGCGCTGTCCCCAGCCGGAGACCGATACGTAGATGACGTCGGGATTGCGGGCCTTGATCGCCTCGAACCCGAGCCCCAAGCGCTCGAATACGCCTGGCCGCGCGCTCTCGATTGCGACATCGGCTCGCTCGGCGAGTTTCAGCGCGATGTCGCGCCCTTCGGACTTGCGCAAGTCGAGCGCCAAACTCTCCTTGCCACGGTTGTAGGCGATGGTCTGCGAAGACATCGCGTCGATGCGCGTGCCGAGGTGCCGCATCCAATCACCCTCGGGCGGTTCGATCTTGATCACGCGGGCGCCATGCTCGGCGAAGTATCCGCCGCAGGACGGGCCCGCGATGCCCTGGCTCATGTCGAGGACGGTGATGGCGGCCAAAGGACCGGACGTCGAACCCGATTGTGGCATGGAGTGGTCTCGCGTGGTGAAGGGGACGCGGAGCACTCTACGATCACGGCCTTGCATTGCAAGACACGCCGCCACGAGCGCACCGCACCATCGCTGACAGGTGACATCCCGGCACACAGGCGATAAAGCCCGCCGTCTGCATCGCTTCGGTCTTGCCCCACTCAGCCAAGCCGAAATCCCCCAGGTTGCTCATGCGCCGCATTCATGCCGATCTGCTCCTCGTGCTCGCCGCCGTCGTGTGGGGCGTCGCGTTCGTCTTCCAGAAGACGGCGATGGAGCACATCGGACCGTTTCTTTTCATTGCCGCGCGATCGGCCGTCGCCGTGCTGGCGCTGGCGCCGCTCGCCTACCGAGAGGGTCGAGGCACAGGCCACATCTTTCCGCCGGGGTTGCTGCCCATCGCGACGCTCGCCGGAGTAGCCTTCTTTACCGGGGCGGCGTTTCAGCAGGTGGGGCTAGTTACCGCCACCGCCACCAATGCCGGATTCCTGACGGCGCTCTATGTGATCTTCACACCGTTTCTCGTGTGGATGGCATTCGGACACGCGCCGATGTGGATTGTCTGGCCGGCGGTCGGCCTTTCGTTCGTCGGCACGTGGCTGCTCGGTGGCGGGACGCTCAGCGCCTTCGGCAGCGGCGACATCCTCATCGCCATCTCGGCATTTTTCTGGGCGGCCCACGTTGTCACCGTCAGCCGCGCAAGCCGACTGGCACGTCCGATCACCTTCACGGCGGTCCAGTTCGCGATCGTCGGCGCGTTAGGCCTCGCCGGGGCAATCCTGTTCGAGCCGATCTCGCTCACCGCGATTGCGGGCGCTTGGCGCGAGATTGCCTATGTCGGAATACTATCGAGCGCACTCACGTTCACCCTGCTCGCGATCGCCGTCAAATACACGCCGCCAACCGAGGCCGCGATCATCGTTTCGAGCGAAACACTGTTTGCCGCGTTCGCCGCATACCTCATGCTCGGCGAGCGCCTTTCGCTGGTTGGATGGTGCGGTGCTGCCCTCATTCTTGGCGCGGTTTTGCTGGTTCAAACAGGCCCGGCCTTGATCCGCTCCGGACGACGCGCCAACACTCCGGCAAGCCATTGAATTGACGTAATTAAAATTAGCCGCCGCACGGCATTTGAGCCGCATTGCGGCGCGCTGCTGGCGTGCTATACCTCAGCACAAATCTGGCGTGACACGCCTCCGATTCGGCGGATCGGAGCGCGTTTTCTGCGCCTGTCCCTTGACCGACAGCGGGTGAACGAACGTGGCGGACAAAGACAAGACCAGCGGCGACGGCGGCGCCCAGGAACCGAGCGACATCCGCCCGGTGCAGATCGTCGACGAGATGCGGCGCAGCTACCTCGACTACGCCATGAGCGTGATCGTCTCTCGCGCGCTCCCCGACGTACGTGACGGCCTGAAGCCCGTGCATCGCCGCATCCTCCACGGCATGAACGAACTCGGCGTCGACTGGAACAAGAAGTACGTCAAGTCGGCCAAGGTCGTCGGCGAGGTCATGGGTAACTTCCATCCCCACGGCGACAGCGCGATCTATGACGCCCTCGTGCGTCTGACCCAGGAATTCTCGATGAGCGTGCCGCTCATCGACGGCCAGGGCAACTTCGGCTCGATCGACGGCGATCCTCCCGCGGCGATGCGGTACACCGAGTGCCGGTTACACAAAGTCACGCAGCACATCCTCGACGATCTCGACAAGGACACCGTCGACTTCCAGGACAACTACGACGGCACCCGCAGCGAGCCGTCGGTCATGCCGGCGAAGTTCCCGAACCTGCTCGTCAACGGTGCCGGCGGCATCGCGGTCGGCATGGCGACGAACATCCCACCCCACAACCTCGGCGAAGTGATCGACGCCGCGATCGCCCACCTCGAAAATCCCGACATCACGATCGACGAACTGATCGCCATCGTGCCCGGCCCTGATTTCCCAACCGGTGGGCTCATTCTCGGACAGGCCGGCGCGATGGCCGCCTATCACCGCGGCCGCGGCTCGATCATCATGCGCTCGCGCGTCGAAGTCGAAGAGATCCGCAAGGACCGCGAAGCGCTGATCGTCACGGCCATCCCCTATCAGGTGAACAAGCGCACCCTCATCGAGAAGATCGCCGAGCTCGTGCGCGACAAGCGCGTCGAGGGCATCTCGAACCTGTGGGACGAATCCAGCCGCGAAGGGATGCGCATCGTCATCGAGCTGAAGCGCGACGCGGTTGCCGATGTCGTCCTCAATCAGCTCTGGCGCTACTCCGAGCTGCAGACGACTTTCGGCGCCAACATGATCGCGCTCAACGGCGGTCGGCCGGAGCAGCTCAATCTCAAGGACATGATCCAGGCATTCACCGCCTTCCGCGAGGAAGTGGTGAGCCGCCGCACCAAATACCTGCTCACCAAGGCGCGCAACCGCGCCCACATCCTCGTCGGCCTCGCGATCGCCGTCGCCAACATCGACGACATCGTCAATCTGATCCGCCGCGCGCCGAGCCCCGCCGTCGCCAAGGAACAGCTCATGGAGCGCGACTGGCCGGCGAAGGATGTCGCCCCGCTCGTCGAACTGATCGCCGATCCGCGCCACCGCGTCTCGCACGAGGGCACGACCAAGCTCTCTGACGAACAGGCGAGCGCCATCCTCGAGTTGCGCCTAGCCCGCCTCACGGCACTCGGCCGCGACGAAATCGGCAGCGACCTCGCGAAGATCGCCGAGGAAATCAAAGAGTACCTCGCAATCCTGTCGTCGCGCGCGCGCATCATCGACATCATCAAGGGCGAGCTGACCGCGATCCGCGACGAGTTCGCGGTGCCGCGCCGCACCGAAATAGTGCCGATGGAAGGCGACCTCGAAGACGAGGACCTCATCCAGCGCGAAGATTGCGTCGTTACAGTATCGCTCAAGGGCTACATCAAGCGCGTGCCGCTCTCCGCGTACCGCGCGCAGCGCCGCGGCGGC
Source organism: Rhizobiales bacterium Ga0077530 (assembly GCA_001464855.1). GTDB lineage: Bacteria > Pseudomonadota > Alphaproteobacteria > Rhizobiales > Hyphomicrobiaceae. The sequence continues at coordinate 77 of LNEA01000275.1, read as the reverse complement.
AAAGGCCGCTCCGGCATGACGACGCGCGACGAGGATGTCGTCACGCAGATCTTCATCGCCTCGACGCACACGCCAGT
>LNEA01000274.1 GCA_001464855.1 Rhizobiales bacterium Ga0077530 | reverse complement strand
ATATTGAAGCCATCGACCATGCACTGCTGGTCGATCGAGTTGGTGAGGAAGTTGAACAGGATCTTCGGCTGATCATCGGGATTGGCCGAACGGATGTGGATCGAGCCGAGACTCTCGGGGCGAAGCTGGTACACCGAGATCGTCATCGACGGGAATTCCTGCAGAATGCGCCGCTTCGGGTCCTTCACCGAGTACGGCACGATGTGCATCTGGATGTCCGGCGTATCCATGTCCTTGTGAGTCTTGAGGAACGCCAGAAGCGGCGCCGACGGCAGGCTGAGGAAGCCACCGCGCGTCGTCGCATAGCGCAGAGCTTCGCGCACCGCGCCGACACCTCGCGCCCGGGTGTTGTAGGACACCCCCGGCACTTTCACGCGCCAAATGACGCGAGCATTGATGTGGTCGCGCAGGTTCTCGCCAACGGCCGGCAGCGCATGTTTGACCTCGATGCCGTGCTGCTTGAGGATCTCTGGACGCCCGATGCCCGAGAGTTCGAGCAATTGCGGCGTCGCCACTGCGCCGGCTGACAGGATCACCTCGCGGCCGGCCCGCACCTCGACCTCTTTGCCCCACTTCTCGTAGACGATGCCGACGCAGCGCTTGCCTTCCAGCACGACACGGCGCGTCGGTGCATCGGCGATCACACGCAAGTTCGGCCGCTTCATGGCAGGCTTCAGATAGCAGCGCGCGACGCTCATGCGCACGCCCTTGTGGATGCTCGTCTGTGTCTTGCCGATGCCTTCCTGGTCTTCGCTGTTGTAGTCCGGGTTGATCTTGAAGCCGGCCTGTTCGCCTGCCTTGAAAATCGCATCGTAAAGTGGGTTCTGATCAGGCACGATCGACACCTTGAGTGGCCCATCGGTGCCGCGCCCGTTCTCCGGGCCGCCCTCGTAGTTTTCCATCTTCGTGAAAACGGGAGCGACGTCCTGCCAGCTCCAGCCGCGGGCGCCCATCTGCGCCCAGGTGTTATAGTCGAGGGGTTGGCCACGCACCCACACGAGACCGTTGATGGCGCTGGATCCACCAAGCAGCTTGCCGCGCGGCACCGGGATCTTGCGATTGCCGGTCACTTCCTCGGGTTCGGACTCGTAAAGCCAGTTGGCGGCAGGGTTGTGAATCAGGAGGCCGAAGCTCACCGGCAGCCACGAATACATGTGGCTCGCGCGACCCGCCTCGACGAGCAAGACGCTGTTGTTTGGATTTTCGCTGAGGCGCGCTGCCAGCGCCGCGCCGGCCGAACCCGCACCGACGACGATATAATCATACTGCTCCATGATGTTCCCCTGCCCCTGCCGCACGGACTTGAATGTCCGCTGTGGCGCCATTGGTAGCAACGAACGCGGCTCGATGACCAGTGCCCAGATGAAAGTGGCGGGCTGGCTTGCAGGTTCTGCCGGGATGGTCGCTGCCTCCGGCTTCCCATAAGATGGCTGCGGCACATGCTCGATCGAACGAAGCCGTCACACATCCGAGGAGGACGCCATGGCCGACCCTACTAACTTTCCCGGAACCGTCGAATGGTCGGGGGAAAACCCCGGCATCTCGCTCAAGGAGAGCCCGGATGGGCCGTTCGTGAGTCTCGCGAGTTTCTTCCGCGTGGTGCTGTCACCGCACGGCCGCGGACACGCCCTCGTCCTTATGCAATCGCCCGGAGAGGCCAATCCACCAGCCGAGCGGGCCAACGTCGTCCTGCACGACAACGAGGCCATGGCGCGCTACCTCGTCTCCGATTTCGTGTCGAACTTCGGCACCTACAAAGGGCTGCCGGGTTTGGCGGGGCTTACCTATCGCAAGCTCGACAGTGTCACCGCGTCCGGCGATCCTGGATCGACCTACAAGGAAACGGTCAAGGCGGGCGATCTCAACGTCGAGCTGACGTGGAGTGGCCTCGGCGAACCGTTCTGCTTCGCGCTGCCGCCCGACAAGTCGGCGACGGGCCGCCATTGGATGCCGAGCCTGTTCGTCGGCTGCAGCGAAGCGAGCATCGCCGTCAACGGTCGCAAGCTGCCGGGAAAGCCCATTCCGCGGCAGGTCGCCGGACAGAACATCTCCACTGCCATGCTGGCGTTCTCGGAGACGTGGATCAAGGTGTGATGCGGGCCGCTCTCACGCCATCGCGCGAGTGAGCACCGCCTGCAGGAGGACGTTGACCCCCGGCACCGTCGCCGTGAGGTCGATGTCCTCCGCTTCGTTGTGACTGATGCCGCCCTTGCACGGCGTGAAGATCAACGCTGTCGGACATACCTTGGTCAGGTGATAGGCGTCGTGCCCGGCCTGCGTTTCAATGTCCATCGATGGAACACCAAGACGCGCAGCCGTCTCACGGATGAGCGCGATCATGCCGGGATCGAACGTCAAGCCGCCGAAACCCCAGCGCTCGGCGATCTCGATCTTGGTGCGCGACCGCCGAGCGGATTCGACAACCGCCGCTTCGACCTCCGCCACCATATCCGGAAGGCGCGCCTTGTTCGGATGGCGGAAATCGATCCACAGGTCGGCTTCGTCAGACAGGATGCCCGGCAGGTTGGGCCTCAAATCGAGACGCGCAACCGTCGTCTTGCCGTCCTCGGGTGCATAGCGCCAGCCGATATCGTCCACGGCAACCGCGACATAGGATGCGCCGACGAGCGCATTGCGCCTGAGCATCATCGGTGTCGGGCCGGAATGCGCGGTCTCGCCCCGCACACTGATGCGCATCCCCTGCATGGCGAAGCCGCCCGTTACGATGCCGAGCGGCAACCCTGCCGCATCGAGCTTCGGGCCCTGCTCGATGTGCAGTTCGAAATAGCAGTCGATCTTGCGTCCACCGACCGGCGCGTCGCCACGGTAGCCGATGCGCTCGATCCTCGGCGAATGCGACGCTCTCCGCCCCCGAAAAGACCAGCGACGCCAGCATCGGCGGCGGAAAGCGCGCGCCCTCCTCGTTGGTCCAGTTGACGACCTCGATCGGCCGCTTCGTTGAAATTCCGCGCTCGTCGAGGGTGCGCAATATTTCGAGGCCCGCGATCACGCCGAGCGGGCCGTCGAAGCGGCCACCTTTCGCCTGCGAGTCGAGGTGGCTGCCGACCAATACCGGCGCCAGCGACGGGTCGGTGCCCTCGCGTCGCGCGAACATATTTCCGAGGCGATCGATCGACAGCCCGTACCCGCCCTCGCGGACCCAGCGCGCGAACAGATCTCGCACCGCCTTGTCCTCGTCGGTCAGCGTCAACCGGCGGACGCCACCGCCCGACGTGCGGCCGACTTCGGCGGACTCCATCAAGGTCTGCCACAAGCGTTCCGGATTGATCGTCAGATTGGCGCTCACGCAATGCTCCTTTTTTGCCGCGGTCGCGTACGGCTTCGCCTACACGCGCCGCGGGGCTGCCGCTCGGTGCGTTATCACCTCACGGCCTTCGGCCGCTACAATAGCGCCAAAATCCAAATCTCAAACAGGAGGGGCCAGGGTTCCGTCGGGAGCGAGACGCGCCTCTGCGCAGTGCGGGAATGTACCGCAGCCCATTCGCGCTTGCGGCGCCAATTAGGAACGGGCCGTCAACCTAGCACCGCTTCTTGATCTCGGCTTCGATCTCGGAGTGGACGGCTTCCGCGAGTGCGGCGACGCGGGCACGGTGGGCGGCATCGACGCCTTCCAGCCGACTGCTGCTGAAGGTATCGATCGCCCAGTCGAGTTCGGCATTGGCGAACCGCAGTTTGCCGCACTCGAGCGTCGACTTAAGCGCGCGGTAGGCAAAGAGCCGGGTGCCGTTAGCGAACTCGGCGGTCGTTGGCGCGCGCATCATCCATGATTGCTTCGGGTCATCGATCATCGCCCGCAGCACGTCGAGGCAATCGACGCCGGCGCCGCAGCGCATCGTCCCAGCGGCGAGATCGGTTTCCGCGAGTGGCTGTGCCGGTGCCGGAACGGGTGTGGGGGCGGGCGATACCGGCTTGGCCGTGGGCAACGGCGTTTCAACTTTGGGCGGCGACAGGGCAAGCGTCGGCGACGTGGACGCAGGAGGTCGCGACGGGGCCGCCTGCTTGGGCGGCACGGGTGCACCTTCCTGCCGAACCGACGGCGGCGCGGGCGACTGTGGCGGAGGCGGTGTGTAGGCGGCTTTGACGGGCTGCGCGTCCCCGTGAACGACCGTGGTGCCGTTCGCCCAGGTATCCTTGAGCGACATGCGCTCGGCCTCATCCGGCTCCTTGGCGCAACCAGCAGCACCAAGCGCAACCATCGCCGCAAGGATGATCCTTGCGACGCGACGGTGCGCCCGTGTTGCGTTGGTCCCCATGAAAACCAGACCCTACCGAGACGAAAAAAACGAATTCGACCGTTAGGGTACGAGACACGGATTAAGCCTATGCTAACGCTGTCACGCCAAATCAGTTGTAGCGGACAATGCCGTACAATCGGACGGTGCGGCCGGGTTGTAGAACCTCATCCTTTTTGAAGGAGACGTGGTTGCGGATCTCTTCGTCGAGCAGGTTCTCGCCCTTCAAACCGATCGTCATCTGGGTCGTGAGTCCACCAATCGTCCGATCGAGCGCGAAGGTGTAGGACAAATCCGCATTCAGCATCGTGTAGCCGTCGGTCGGCGTGTCCTTCAGATCGTCGAGCGCAACCTTGTCTTGATCGAACGCGTGCAGCGCGAAAATGCGCCCATACCAACTGGCGTCGCGGTAGTAGATCCCGGCGCCGAGCCGATGCGGCGGGATACGCGGGACGTATCCGCCGCCGCTGAATTCGGCATTCACGAAATCATACTGCCCCTCGATACCGAACATGCCACGGCCGATTGGCAGGACATCCAACTGCGCCGAGAGTTCGACGCCGCGGAATGTCGCGTCACGCTGCGAGAATACGAGCTGATCCAGTTCGTCCTCGACGCCGCAGGTGTCGAGGGTGTCGCCGCAGCCGACGCCGGTGAAGCGCTTGAAGATGAAATTTTCATAGCGCGTCTGGAATGCCGTTGCGTCGAACCGTAGTGCGCCGCGCGTGCGCTTGAGGCCGAATTCAATGGTCTCGGCCTTTTCGACGCCGAGGTTCGGTGGACGCCCTTCGAGTACAGCTCCGCGACATCGGGCGCGCGTTCGGTGTATTGGCCGGTGAGGCGGGCGACGATGCCAAGCGGGAGTTGGTAGAGTAGCCCAACGCTGGCGCTCTTCGGCGCGAAGGAATGGCGCGCCTCGAACGGCGTCAGAGGGTCGACGGGGTCCGTCAGATCGACGCCGGTGCCGCGGCTCCGCGTGCTTTCGACGCGACCCGCCGCTTGCAGCTTGAGATCGCGCGACAGTTGCAGCTCCTCGAACAGGAACGCGGCCACGCTCTCCGAACGCGCCGCCGGGTCGATGAGACCATCGACGGGCTCGTCCACACCGAAGCCGCGCAAGCGCTTCTCTCCCCATTGTACACCGATCGCGCCCCGCAAAACGCCAAGGGGCGTCGTGAACGCCTGATGCTGCACCTCCATGCGCGCTTCGTGCTCGCGGTTGGTGAAGCGTGTACCGATGATATCGCTGGCGGCATCGGTGTCGAACACGACCTCGTTGTGGCCGTAGCGCGTGGCGCCGAGCCAATAGCGGATCGCTTCGATGCCATAGTCGCGTACCCGCCATTCGCCGCGGGATTGGACCTTCTCCTGCTGGAGATCGATGCGGGGGCGTTCCTCCGCTGCACCCTCGCCGGGGATGCCGTAGAGGCTCGAGAAGCGAGAATATGAAACACCGGCGAAGCCATCGCGCCACACGAAGGAGCCGCCAAGTGAGTATCCGCTGCTATCGACGAAGGAGTTCGGCTGGCGGCCGAGTGGCGTATCGTAGTCCTGGGTCTGGCGGCGGAAAGCGTCGGCGTAGAGTACGAAATTTCCCGCGCCTGTCGTGACTTTGAATCCGCCGTCACTGCCGCGATCGACGGAATTCAGTCCGCCCTTCGCAACGGCGCTGAAGCCGCCGTCTGGCATCGCGTCGGGAATGCGCCCGTTCGAAACGTCGACGACGCCGCCGATCGCCTGCGAGCCATAGCGCAGGACGGCCGGTCCTCGAATGATTTCGACGCGCTCGGCGGCGAAGGGATCGATCGGCACGGCGTGGTCTTCGGAAAGGGCTGAGACATCGTGAGTGCCGATCCCGTTCTCTTGAATGCGGACGCGGTAGTTGTCGAGACCGCGGATGATCGGCCGGCTGGCCCCAGGGGCGAATGTCGAGGCAGCAATCCCCGGCCGCTGGGCAATGACGTCGCCGATGTTCGGCGCCGGCTGGCTCTCGATCTCGCCTGGCGTCAGCACAGTGACGGCGGCGAACGTCTCGTCGTCGACCACGGGAGCCTCAATAGGGGGTGTCTCTGCTTGCGACGCGACGGCGGCGCTCGCCGCGGACGCTGCACAGGACTCGGCGTGGTGACCACGAGGCCCGGCAGTTGCATTTGCGCGGTTGCCGTGCCGATGAACGCGTCACCGCCAGCCACCAACGCAAGCGCCGCACCGACCGCTGACCTAGTCACAAGCGCTTTCATCCCCATCCCCCAATCTCGCCCCTATGTACGCTATAACATTACTGTTATATTATACCACTTCGAGTCAAGAGCAGGCCTGCAACAGTCAGGATCGGAATTGGTCATTGGTGCTCATCGAGGGTCGCCGCATCGATGACAGAATGCCGCCTGCCGGTATCAGCGCTCGGCGAAACGTGGCGGGGATGTCTTGCGGCACAGCGTCGGCTTGATCGGCGCCGCCGAACATGGTGGAGAAAAGGGAAGTTCCGTGACACGGTCGAGCGAAATGGCCGACGACG
>LNEA01000273.1 GCA_001464855.1 Rhizobiales bacterium Ga0077530 | reverse complement strand
GCGCGGTAGGTGTTCACCCACACCGTCCCCGCCTTGATCTTCTGCGCCATCATCGTCGCGCGGCGCACCGACTGCGTCCACACGCCGGATCCCAGCCCGTACGCAATGTCGTTGGCGATCTGGATCGCCTCCGCCTCATCCTTGAACTTGATCACCGACAGGACCGGCCCGAACACCTCTTCCTGCGCGATCCGCATCTGGTTGTGGACACCTGTGAAGATCGTCGGCTTGACGAAATACTTGCCGCCGCCTTCGGCCGCCGTCGCCGGACCACCACCGAGCACGCATTTCGCGCCCTCACCCTTGGCGATGTCGATATAACCGAGGATCTTGGAATACTGCGGCGGCGTCGTCACCGGACCGACCTGGGTGTCGAACGACTGGGGATCGCCGAGCTTCGCTGTCTTGGCGACCGCGACGAGTTTCTCGACGAACGCGTCGTGTATCGATTCCTGCACCAGCAGGCGCGACCCCGCGATGCACGTCTGGCCGGTCGCCGCGAAGATCCCGGAAATCGCGCCATTCACGGCGTCATCAAGGATGCAGTCATCGAACATGATGTTCGGGGACTTGCCGCCGAGTTCCAGCGACACTTTCTTGAACGATCGCGCGGCCAGTTCGTTGACGCGCGCACCGGTCGCCGTGCCGCCGGTGAAGGCGACCTTGGCGATCTTCGGATGCGTGACGAGAGGCTCGCCGACGACAGTGCCGTAACCCGTGACAACGTTGATCACGCCCGGCGGCACGCCCGCTTCCTCGACGACGAGCTTGATGAATTCGAGCAGCGACGCCGATGTGAACTCGCTCGGCTTGATGACGACGGTGCAGCCCGCCGCCAGCGCCGGCGCCAATTTCCAGCCGACCAGCATCAGCGGCGAATTCCACGGCGTGATGAACACGCACGGGCCGACCGGCTCCTTGAGCGTGTAGCAGAAGTGGTCCGGCTTATCGACGGGGATGGTCTGGCCCGTGATCTTGTCGGCGAGACCGCCGTAGTAATAGAACCACTCCGGCAGATACTGCGTCTGCGCGTACATCTCCGAGATCAGCTTGCCGTTGTCGCGGACCTCGATCTCGGCGAGGTGCTTGGCGTGCTTGGCGATCAGATCGCCCATCTTGCGCAGCAGCCGGCCGCGCGCCGTCGCAGTCATCGCCGGCCACGGACCGCTCTCGAACGCGCGGGCGGCGGCATTGCACGCGAGTTCGGCGTCGCGCGCGTCGCACTCCGGGATCAGCGCCCACGGCTCGCCAGAGTAGGGGTCGCTGGTCTCGAACGCCTTGCCTGAGGCGGCATCGGTCCACTTGCCATCGATGTACGTCTGGTAGCGCTTCAGCGTGACGGGACGATCCTGCATGTTTCTCTCCCAAGGCTCGCGCGCGGCGTTCCAACTTCTCCGCGCATCATGAATTCGGCGGTCACGCTAGACCCCGATCGCGGCGCCATCAAGCGCGACGCGTAACTTTGAATCGATCTACGGCGCCTCGGCCAGCAGCGCCTCGAGATCGAGGCGGTCCCGAGTCATCGACAGCGCGCCTTCCGCCGTCCGCGGCCACTGCTCCTTCGGCTTGTCCCGATAAAGTTCGACGCCATTGCCATCGGGATCGCGCAGGTAGATTGCCTCGCTGACGCCGTGATCGCTGGCGCCATCGATCTT
>LNEA01000272.1 GCA_001464855.1 Rhizobiales bacterium Ga0077530 | reverse complement strand
GGGCGGCGGGATCTGCGGCTGCATCGGCGCCTTCTTCGATGCCGCCACCTGGATCCGTCCCGGGCGCTCGATCACCGCTTCGCCCCAGATCACCGAGACCTTGTTCTTCTTCATCAGGAACCCGACGCCGCCGTTGAGGCGCTTCGAGACCTCACGAGACCGCTGAACCACGCCCGCCGTATCAACCGTCATCGCCCCTTCGAGCTTGAGGCCGTAATCCTTGGCATGGGTTGCGTAGTGATAAATCTCGGCCGACCGCAGCAGCGCCTTGGCCGGTATGCACCCCCAGTTCAGGCAGATGCCCCCCAAGTGCTCACGCTCGACGATCGCGACCTTGAACCCGAGCTGGGCTGCCCGGATCGCCGCCACATAGCCGCCAGGGCCGGCGCCGATGATGATGATGTCGAAGCTGGTGGCGGTCATGCGATGCGTATCCTGAACGGAGAGATGCGGAAGCGGGCAGTCGTCGCGACGTTGTCGGCGACTGGGCCTCACATTCAATCGGATGGCGAGCCGAACGCCAAGTCCTCAGTGCAGCTCGGGAAAAAGATCAGCATGGCCGCAAATGCGCGACTTTGCACTTTCATGGGGTTAGGCTATGTCTCAGGGCGCTTGGAGCGATCGGCCGGAATGCCTCGCACGGATATTGGACCCGATACTGTCCAGTCGGTGCGGCGACTGGTCCCGGCCGTGCACCCTTGCGGCAAGCTGTGCATAAGTGCTCCGTTGCCGCCACCGGAGCGTGCTAACCTTGGGTATTCGGTCCCACAGGGATACACTCGATTGACGCCAATCTTCGGCGCATCCATTCAAGCGCCGTCACAATTCGCCCATGCCGAGGCCATAGAGGCTCGAAAGCGTGCGTCCACAGCCAGGATGTCGAGGTCATGAAAGAGAAGAGCACGATCGCCCTCGTCGATGACGAGCGCAACATCCTCACGGCGCTCCGAATGGCGCTGGAGGCCGAAGGCTACAAGGTGCGGACGTATCCGGACGGTGCCGCTGCCCTTGAGGCTCTGACCGAGGAGCCGGCCGATCTCGGCATCTTCGATATCAAAATGCCGCGCATGGACGGCATGGAACTGCTCCGCCGCGTCCGCCAGCAATCGGACATGCCGGTCATTTTCCTCACCTCCAAGGATGAGGAAATCGACGAGTTGTTCGGCCTGAAAATGGGCGCCGACGACTACATCGCCAAGCCGTTCTCCCAGCGCCTCGTCGTCGAGCGGGTGAAAGCCGTTCTCCGGCGCGCACAGGCGAAGGACGGCACCGCGCCACCGACCGAAGCAGCCCGCATCCTCGAGCGCGGCAAGCTGCGTCTGGATCCCGAACGGCACACCTGCCACTGGGACAACCGGGCCGTCACCCTCACGGTCACCGAATTCCTGATCCTGCAGGCGCTGGCGACTCGGCCCGGCGTGGTCAAGACCCGCGACGCCCTGATGGACGCCGCCTACGACGATCAGGTCTACGTCGACGACCGCACGATCGACAGCCACATCAAGCGCTTGCGCAAGAAATTCAAGCAAGTGGACGACGATTTCGATGTGATTGAAACGCTTTACGGGGTCGGCTATCGTTTCAAGGAAACCTGAGACCGGGCCGATTGAAGTCGCGATACCGGCATGGGGGCACATGCTGTAGTATCGCTCGTTGAACGCGGCTGATGACGCGCCCCCCCGGATGGGGGTGCGTTCCAGTTCCGGGGATAGCCATTGGGCTGTCCAGCCTCTGTGGGGCGCCGCTTCCGGGTTTCAGCCCCGGCGCAAGCTGCGAGAGCGAGGGAACAGATAGATGGCACTCGACGGCGACCGCGTTTGGCAGGTGCCGGCATCGAAAGACGATGTTGGATCGCTTGCTCAGCGGCTGCGACGCGGGGCCTCAACGTTCCGTGTGCGCGCGCTCGAAAACTGGCAGACCCTCCAATCCCGCGCGCCGCTGCGCTATTTTTTCTCGACGCTCGCGCGCCGCATCGTGCTCGCCAACCTGCTCGGCCTTGCGGTTCTCGTCAGCGGCATGGTCTGGCTCAGTCAGACCCAGGCGTGGCTGATCACGGCGAAATACGAGAGCCTGAAGGTTCAGGGCGAAATCATCGCGTCGGCAATCGCCTCCAGCGCCCTCGTCGAACGGGAAGGCAGCTTGGCATTCAATCCCGAGCGCCTGCCGGAGCTCGATGGGCTGCGCGTACCGTTCCGCGACGACGGTTTCGCGGCGATGGAGCTGTCGCTTCGCCATGAGCGCGTCATACCTGTGCTCAAGCGGCTCATTCATCCGACCCACAACACCCGCGCCCGCATCTACGATCGCAACGGCAAGCTGATCGTCGACTCCAACGAACTCAACGATCTTGCCTTTCCCCTGCCTCTTGACCCGGCCGTCGATCCGCGACCGGCCGCAGACGCGGACCCGGCGGCCCCCGCCAAGCGGGTCAAAGTCAAGAATTTCTGGACCCGGCTCGCCGGCTTCTTCGACCGCTCCGACCTGCCGATCTATCGCGAGATCGGACGCGGCGCGAGCGGCACCAGCTACCCCGAAGTTCGCCAGGCCTTGCGCGGCGCGGCCCTGCCACCAATGCTCCTCCTGAACGACGACCAGGAGAAGATCGTCTCGCTCGCCGTGCCGATCCAGCGACGCAACGCTTTGCTAGGCGCGCTGCTGCTCTCGACGCGCCCCGGCGAGATCGATGAGATCATCAACAGCGAACGCAGCGTCATGCTGACGATCGTTCTGCTGGCGCTGGCCGCGTCCATTTTCGCCTCGCTGCTGCTGGCGCGAACCATCGCCGGCCCGATGCGGCGCCTCTCCGAAAGTGCCGAGAGCGTCAGCCGGAGTATCAACGCGCGGACCAAACTGCCGCAGTTCGGCAATCGCCAGGACGAGGTCGGCCAGCTTTCCGAAGCCGTCCACACCATGACCCAGTCGCTTTATCGGCGCATCGAGGCGAGCGAGAAGTTTGCAGCGGACGTCGCGCACGAACTCAAGAATCCTCTCACCGCCGCCCAGGTGATGGCCCAGTCGCTGCACTACGCGCGCACGCCCGAGCAACGCGATCAGGTCGTCCAGCAGATCCAGGGCGAACTGAAGCGCCTCAATCGCCTGATCACCGATGTCGCCAATACCTCGCGCCTCGATGCCGAATTGGCGTTGCAGACGACCGAGCCGGTCGACGTCCGCGGCATCATCACGTCGATCGTCGAGACCTTCCGCGGCACGCTCGAAGATGAAGACCATCGCATTCTGCTCGAGATCCAGGACGTGGCGGCGCGGTCCGATGCCTTCGTCGTCAACGGCCATGAGAGTAACCTCGGCCGCGTCATCACCAATCTGCTGGACAACGCCCTCTCATTCTCGCCTGTCGATGGTGTGGTGACAGTCAAGGCTCAGCGGAACGGCGGCATTCCGGCAGAGAGCATCGACAAGATCTTCGAGCGCTTCTATTCGGACCGCCCGCAGAGCGATCGCGTCTCCGGTAAGAACTCGGGGCTCGGCCTTTCCATATCGCGGGAAATCGTCGCCGCTCACGGCGGACAGATTTGGGCCGAGAACCTCGTCGAGGGCGGACGGGTGACAGGCGCCTGCTTCCAGGTACGGTTGCCCTGTGCCGATGTCCGCACGATGGGGCGGCGCCCACGCAAGGAACTCACGTAACGGTGTCCGGGCCCCGCAACTCGATATGCAATTGGGGCTGGCTGCGAACCGGAGTAGCCTGTTTCAACCACCGTTTGCGCGCGGGGCGCCATCCCCGTGCCGTGCCGACGACAGCACGCTGAAGAATTTCAGGACGAACGTACCGATGGTGGCGATGGCTTCATTTCTGCCGCCCGCACTATCGAAGCCGCGCTTTCGCGTCTTCGCGATCGGACAGGCCGTTTCCATCGTCGGCGGGTGGGTTCAGCAAATCGCCCTTTCCTGGCTGATCTACCGCCTGTCGGGCTCTGTCTTTCTGCTCGGCGTCTCGGGCTTCCTGACCCAGATCCCCTTCCTCATTTTCTCGCCCTTCGCCGGCGCGCTGACCGACCGCGTGCGTCGCGTACGGATGCTCATTGTCGTCAACTGCGTACTGGCGAGCCTTGCGACCCTGCTCGCCATCATGGCAGCGATCGGCGTAGACGACGTGCGGATCTATCTGGCGATCGCGCTCTGCACGGGAACCGCGACGTCGTTCGAGACCCCGGCGCGACAGTCCCTGCTCTCGATCATCGTTGAGGAACGCGCCCTGCTGCCAAGCGCCATCGGCGTCAACTCGATGATGTTCAACATCGGCCGCATTATCGGACCGACCATCGCGGGCGTCCTGCTGTTGCGCCTGCCGGAGAGCTGGTGCTTCGCGCTCAATGCGTTGAGTTTCGGCGCCATCATCATCGCACTCGTCGCAATGCGTCTTCCCGACCCGCAGCCCGTCCGCACCGACAATCGCAAAGGGATCGCTCTCGGCGAGACGATCACCTATCTCACGACCCATCCCGCCGCGCGGTATCTCCTGCCCACCGTCACGGCGATCGCCGTGTTCGCGCTGCCCTATCAACACACCATGCCATCGATCGCCGCGTCTTTCTTTGATGGTAACGCGTCGACACTCGGGTTGCTGATGAGTTCGGTCGGCGCCGGCGCCCTGGTGACCGCGGTGGTGCTCGCCATGCAGAGCGGCTCGCGCGTGCAGCTCATCGTGGTGCGTGTGGCTCCCTTCATCGTCGCGCTGACGCTGATCGCATTCAGCCAGTCGCGTAATCTCACATTGTCGATGATCCTGCTCGCCATCCTCGGCGGCGCCATTTTGATGACCTCAGCCTCCACCAATACGATCATGCAGCAATCGGTGCCGGACGCCTGGCGCGGCCGCGTCATTGGCGTCTACGTGATGAGTTTCGTTGGCATGGCGCCACTCGGCAACCTGATGACCGGCGCCATCGCCGAGCGTTTCGGCATCGGCCCGACGCTCGCCTTCAACGGCATCATGATCCTGCTCTGCGTCGGCATCACGCAATTTCGCTTTGCCGCCAACCCCGCTGCCATGGAACGGCTCAAGACAGACCTTGGCAGTTGACGCACTTCAACGCCGCTGAGTCCCCGACAGCGCATACGTCATGATTTTGTAGGCCAACGCTGCCGCCGTGTAGTCATAGACATGCAGTCCCGGGATCGGCGCCAGTTCCACGACGTCGGCACCGACGATGGAGCCGACCTCCGCGGCGCGCCGCAGGATCGCCAGCGCGAGCAGGTATGAGAGCCCACCCGGCGTCGGCGTTCCGGTCGCAGGCATGACCGCGCCATCGAGGCCATCGATATCGAACGAGACGTAAATCGGTCGCCCGGCAAGCGTTTTCACGATTTCATCGATATCCCAGACCGCCTGATCCTTGCCCCAGAAGATGCGGACGCGGTCGCGATTGGCGCTCGCGAAGTCCGCTTCTTCCTTGGAGATCGCGCGGATGCCAACCGAAACGAG
>LNEA01000271.1 GCA_001464855.1 Rhizobiales bacterium Ga0077530 | reverse complement strand
AGAAAGATGTGTTTGGCGGGTTCGCCCTGGCGGTAGATGATCTCGCCGCGATCGTAAGTCAGCTCGACGCCGCTCTGGCAGAGCTTCACGACCTGCGCGGGCACAAGCGTAGGCGTCAGCTCCTCGATGACCCCGATGCTCAATTCCCGCATGCGACTGGTTCCGTGCGCGAAGTGGCAAGTGCCGGTCGTCTACTGTGGTGCCATCCTGGATGATGTGCAAGCCATCGTGACGGTTCCGGTAGGTTTGAGGTGAAAAATGCTGGACGCCGTTAACCGGGTGGAAGCGGGGCGCGGCGCTGGCGGCGGCGAGCAGCGTCGACTACGATCCGGAGCAAAGAATGGTCGTGAGGAGCGCGGCAATGGGTAGTGAATCCGGATTGAAATTTGCGTCGCTGCGGTCTTCGGTGTCGGCTGAGGAATGGGAAGCGCGGGTCAATCTCGCGGCGTGCTTCCGCCTCGCCGATCACTACGGCATGTCCGATATGATCTACACCCACATCACAGCGCGGGCGCCGGACAACCCCGAGCATTTCCTGCTCAATCTGCACGGTCTGCTGTTCGACGAGATGACGGCGTCGTCGTTCATGCGCGTCGATCTCGGCGGCAACATCTTGTCGAAGCCCGCTGTCGATCACGGCTACGGCCTGCACACGGCGGCGTTCGTAATCCATAGCGCCATCTATGCGGCGCGGCCGGACGTGATGGCGGTGATGCACACGCACACGATCGCGGGGATGGCGGTGTCGTCGCTCAAGTGCGGGTTGCTGCCGCTGACGCAGACGTCGCATCGGTTCTATCCACGCGTCGCCTATCACGATTTCACGGGCCCTGAGCGCGATCCCGCCGAACGGGCCAAGCTCGCGCAGCATCTCGGGCGCGAGAACGTGATGGTGCTGCGCAATCATGGGCTGCTGACAGTCGGCCCGAGTATCGCGGAGACCTTTAACCGGATGTACGGGCTCGAGCGGTCATGTCAGGCGCAGTTGGCAGCTATGGCGTGTAACACGCCGCTGAACACGCTGCCGGAGGCGGTGGTGGAGAAATCGACGGCGATGTATGCGCCAGGCGCGGTCCGGCCGTATGGTCTGCTCGAATGGCCGGCATTGCTTCGGTTGCTCGACCGCAAGGATCCGTCCTATCGCGAATAA
Source organism: Rhizobiales bacterium Ga0077530 (assembly GCA_001464855.1). Lineage (GTDB taxonomy): Bacteria > Pseudomonadota > Alphaproteobacteria > Rhizobiales > Hyphomicrobiaceae. The sequence continues at coordinate 4,623 of LNEA01000271.1, read as the reverse complement.
TCTCAATATGAACCGCGCGATGAGCCATGACGCGGTGCCATCAGCTCATCCGATCATCGTGTTCGACGGTCAGTGCGTGCTGTGCTCGGCGAACGCGCAGTTCGTGCTGCGACACGATGGGCGCGGCCATTTTCGGCTGGCGTCGATGCAAGGCGAGGTCGGCGCGGCGCTGTATCGGCGCTTCGGCATCGATCCGGCTGATCCGGAGAGCATGATCGTCGTCGACGGTGAACGCCTACACCGCGACAGTGACGCGATCTTCGCAATTTATACGGGACTTGGCTGGCCGTGGCGCGCGCTTGCCGGTGTCGGACGTCTGGTGCCGCGGTTTCTGCGCGATCCGGTCTATAGTTGGATCGCGCGCCATCGCTATCGGCTGTTCGGGCGGCGCGAGGTGTGCTGGGTGCCGTCGGCGGAGTATGCGGAGCGCGTGCTCTGAGCCGCATTCTTGTTCTCGGTGGCTACGGCGGTTTTGGTGCGCGGCTGTCGCGACGGTTGGCGGCGCGCGGGCACGAGGTGATCGTCGCCGGACGGAGCCTTGCGAAGGCCCAAGCGTTTTGCGCGGCGCGTTCCGGGATGACGCCGCTCGCGGCGGACCGCAATGGCGATATCGGTGCGGTGCTGGCAGCGCACCGGCCGGTAATTTTGATCGACGCAGCGGGGCCGTTTCAAGGGAGTGACTATCGTGTCCCGCTGGCGTGCGCGCGGGCGGGAGTTGCCTACATCGATCTCGCGGATGCACGCGCGTTCGTATCCGGGATCGGCGTGCTCGACGAGGCAGCGCATGTGGCGGGCGTGGCCATCATCGCGGGGGCGTCGAGCGTGCCGGCGCTGTCGGGCGCGGTGGCGCAGCGGTTGGCCGAGGGATTGGAGGCCGTACGGGCGGTCGAGGTGGCGATCAGCGCGTCCAATCATGCAACGGCGGGGGCGTCGATTGCGGCGGCGATCCTGAGCTATGTCGGGCAGCCCGTGCGGCTGTGGCGCGGCCGGCGGTGGGATCGCGGTTGGGGCTGGCAGGAGTTGCGGCGCGAGACGTTCCGGATCGAAGGCGCGGGCGCGCTCCGCAACCGCTGGTTGGCGATCGCCGATGTGCCCGACCACGAACTGCTGCCGGAGGCGTTGCCGGGGCGGCCGGCGGTGGTCTTTCGTGCGGGCACCGAGTCGGCGGTGCAGACGGTCGGCCTGTGGCTGCTCAGTTGGCCGGTTCGGTGGTTGTCGCTGAAGTCCTTGACGCGCGTGGCGCCGATGTTGCTGCCACTGCAGCGATTGAGCCGATGGATGAGCGATGGCCGCTCGGCGATGTCTGTGCGTATGACGGGCGAGGCGGGCGGCGCGTTCGTCGAGCGGCAGTGGACATTGATCGCCACGGATGGTGACGGACCGGAGATTCCGACGCTGGCGGCGGTTTTGCTGGCGGAGGCTGTCGCGGCGGGAACGATCGCGCCGGGCGCGCGCGATGCGGGACGTCTCCTCGATCTCGACGCGTTCGAGCCACTGTTCCAGACATTATCGATCCGTCACGCGATCACGGAGCGGGCGTTGCCTCCGCCACTGTATGTGCGGGTGATGGGGGACCGGTACGCTGCGTTGCCCGAGGCGGTGCGTGCAATGCATCGGGTGTGCGGAGATGCGGGCGCATCGGGCGAGGCGACGGTTGATCGCGGATCCAATATGGCGGCGCGGATGGTTGCTGCAGTGATGGGATTTCCCCGCGCGGGGGCGCATCCGCTACATGTGAGTTTCATCGAGCGCAATGGCGTCGAGCAGTGGACGCGGTCATTCGGCGATCAACGTTTCACCAGCCACTTGAGCGAGCGAAACGGGCGGCTGGTCGAACGGTTCGGGCCACTGCGGTTTCACTTCGATCTGCCGTCCGACGCGCGCGGGCTCGAAATGCGGATCGACAGATGGAGCTGCTTCGGGGTGCCGCTGCCGCTGGCACTCGCGCCACAAAGCGTGGCGCGCGAATGGGAGGAAGGGGGGCGGTTTCACTTCGATGTGCCGATCGCGCTGCCGCTGGTGGGCATGGTCGTACATTACCGCGGCTGGCTGGTGGTGGATTGAGGCCTGACGCGATAAGACGCAAAGCAGTGGCCCAGTGCCGCGCAAGGGGGGTATAGTCATCCCGAGACCATCGGACGGTCGCGCGACCGATCCGGGGCCAAACAGGTTGGAAACCGTTGCTGGAGGTTCGCTCATGGCCGTTGCCGAAGCCGCGATCAAGAAGCCCATTCCCTTCGATACCAAGCACCTCGACAAGCTGATGGACGACGCCGGCATCGACGTGCTGGTCGCGACTTCCAAGCACAATGTGCAGTACATGCTCGGCGGCTACCGTTTCTTCTTCTTTGATACGATGGAGGCGGCGGGCACGACGCGCTATCTGCCGGCGATCGTCTACCAGAAGGGCAAGCCCGAGAACGCCGCCTATGTCGGCTGCACCATGGAGAATTTCGAGCGCGAACTCGGCAAGTTCTGGCAGCCGACGCTGAAGCTCGGCACGACCGGGACCAAGGCGACGATGAGCGAAGTGGTCGAGCACATCGCGAAATTGGGACCGGTGCGGCGCATCGGGGTCGAGTCGGCGTTCCTGCCGGCGGACGGCGAGGCAGTGCTGCGGCGCGGGGTCTCCAACGTCGAACTGGTCGATGCCGTGTTCCCGCTAGAGCGGCTGCGGGCGAAAAAGACGCCGGAGGAAATCGGTTACCTCCGCGAGTCGTCGGAGCGAGTCGTCGACTCCATGATGACGACATTCAAGAAGCATTGTGTGCCCGGCGCGACCAAGCTGGAGGTGGTGGAAGCGCTGCGCCGCGAGGAAGTCAATCGTGGGCTCATCTTTGACTACTGCCTGATGACGGTTGGCACCAGCCTCAACCGCGCGCCGTCCGAGCAGCGGCTCGAGACGGGCGACATCATCTCGCTGGACTCGGGCGGCAACTACAAAGGCTACATAGGCGATCTCTGCCGTATGGGCGTGGTCGGCGGCAAGGTCGATGCCGAGCATCAGGATCTGCTGGCGTGGGTCGACGAGGTCCAGCAGGCGGTGCGCAAGCCGATCCGTGCCGGTGCACGCGGTGGCGACATCGCCGACATCGCGGATCGGATGCTGGACGCATCGCCGCACAAGAAATACACGCACTTCATGGCCCACGGCATGGGTCTCGTGACGCACGAGGCGCCGCGTCTACAGGATCATCCGCGGATGTCCTACGAAGGTTACGACAAGACGCGTCCGCTGGAGGCCGGGTATGTCATCTCGATCGAGACGACGATGGGGCATCCGACGCGTGGCTTCATCAAGCTCGAGGATACGATCCTCGTCACCGAAAGTGGCTATGAAGCGCTGGGCGACGGGCACCGGGGCTACAACGCGGCGGGTGGTGGCTGACGGCATTTACCGAGCACTGCTGTACTGGGCATCCAGGGAGTGACGTCATGAGCGTTTTTCTGCGGGGTGCCCTTTCGGTGCTCGCGTGCTTCGTCGCGTGTGCGACGGCAAGTGCGGCTGATCCGATCGAGACCGACGGTGACAAGTACAAGGTGCGCTTCGAAGATGATCGAATGCGCGTGCTTGAATACCGGGATACGCCGGGTGATAAAACCAAGCAGCATTTCCATCCTCGCTTTGTCCTCTTCGCTTTGAGCCCCTTCAAACGCACCGTCACGCTGCCTGACGGCAAGGTTCTCACGCGCGAGTTCAAGGCGGGGGAGATGCTCCAGTCGGGTCCGCAAACGCATATCGGCGAAAACGTCGGTGAGACGCCAACGCATGTGCTGATGATCGAAATGAAGTAGAGCGGGGGCGATGGCCCCTAGCCGAGCACGACGGGCGAGTCGGGCGGTAGGCCGAGCATGACGCGGCCGATCGTTGTGAAGTTCGCGGGTCGGCCCTGGATCTGCTGCGACGCCGAGTGGGCGTCGCGCAGTCGCCGCTCGAAGGGGTGGGTTGGGAAGATCGCGGTCTGCCCCGCGGCGCGATACGCCTCCGTCGCGATGTCGACGCCCTCGGTGATGACGTAGGTGCTCGCAAGTTTCAGGTTGGCGCGCTCGATCAACGGCAGTTCGCGTGCCGCGACAGCTTTGTCCCAGACGTCGTCGATCGTCGTGTGGAGGTAGGCGCGCAACGATCTGAGGCGCGCTTCGAGTACCGCAAGCTGCGACTGGAAAACGGGGCTTTCGATCAGCGACGATGGCTGGCCGCGTGGCGTCTTGGTGGCGGCGAGCGCGGTGAGATCGCGGACCATGCCCTGTGCGATGCCGAGCATAAGGGCGCTGAAGGCGGTGGCGTAGGCGTAGGTGGTCGGGAAGACGAACAAGTCGCCCGTCGCGACGCGTTCGTGGGCCTTGTCGCGGTCAACAGTTTCATCCTCCGGCACGAACAGGTCGGTAATCTCGTAGGTATAGCTCGCGGTGCCGCGCAGGCCGAGCGTGTGCCAGACGTCGTGGATTTTCGCTTTTGATTTGGCGAACAGCGCGGTGCGGTCAAGGTGGCGGCCGTCGGGCCCGAGACGTGGCGTGCCATCGGCGTTGAAGACATAGCTGTGGCCGCCAAGCAGGGTGGCATTGGCGCAGCCGCTCGCGAATGTCCACTTGCCGGTGAAGCGATAGCCGCCGTCGACGGCT
>LNEA01000270.1 GCA_001464855.1 Rhizobiales bacterium Ga0077530 | reverse complement strand
AACGTCGCGTAGTCGACGGCGCGCCCAACGAGACCTGCGCGCCCAAAGCCCGTCGTCGCCAGTCTGACGATTTCGACGCCGCGCACAGTCTCGCGCCGCGGCAGTCGCGCCACCGGATCGTCGTAGGTCAATCGCGATGTGACGACCGTGATCCGATGCCCGCGATCCGCCAGGGCGAATGCCAGATCCGTGAGCATCTGGCTGGTCGCCGAATGATCGGGATAGAAGAAGCGGTTGATGAAGATGATGCGCACCCGGCCACCATCAGCCACGCACGCTGCCCTGCTCGAGGAACCAGCGGTAAGTCGCCGCGATGCCGTCCTCGAGCGGGATCGACGCGCGCCAGCCGAGCGACGCGAGCAGCGACACGTCGAGCAACTTTCGCGGTGTTCCGTCGGGCTTCGAGGTGTCGTGTTCGAAGGATCCCTCGTAGCCGACGACGCGGGCGCAGATCGTCGCCAGTTCCTTGATCGAGACGTCCTCGCCGACACCGACGTTGACGTGCCCCTCTTCGTCGTACGTTTTCATCAGGTGCACGAGCGCATCGGCGAGATCATCGACGTGAAGGAACTCGCGCCGGGGCGTGCCGGTGCCCCACAGAACGACGCTTGGCGCGCGCGCGATCTTGGCCTCGTGCATCTTGCGGATCAGGGCCGGCAGCACATGGCTGGACGCGAGATCGAAATTGTCGTTGGGGCCATAGAGATTAGTCGGCATTGCCGAAATGAAATGCCGCCCGTGCTGGCGCCGATAGGCCTGCGCCAGCTTGATGCCGGCGATCTTGGCGATCGCATACCACTCGTTGGTCGGCTCGAGCGGCCCGGTCAGCAGCGCCGATTCTGTGATCGGCTGATCGGCGAGCCGAGGATAGATGCACGACGAACCCAGAAACAGAAGCTTGTCGACACCGATCTCGTGGGCGGCGTGGATGATGTTCGCCTCGATCATCAGGTTGTCGTAGAGGAACTCCGCCGGCCGCGTCGCATTGGCCTGAATGCCGCCGACTGTTGCCGCGGCGACGAATACGGCATCCGGCCGCTCGCGCGTCATCCATGCGCGTACCGCCGCCTGCTCGCGCAAATCGACCTCGGTCCGAGTGGTCTCGAGAAGCGTGCACCCTTCCCTCGCCAGACGCCGCGTCAATGCTGCCCCGACCATACCGCGATGACCGGCGACCCATACCCGTTTGCCGGCCAGATCGAACGTGTCACGCTCAGCCATGGATGTCCTTCCGATCTTGGTTGCGCGCGATCAGCTTCAAATCCTCGCGCACCATCTCCGCCACCATGTCGCGGAACGGCGTCGTGTGTGTCCATCCCAAACGCTCACGCGCCTTGGTCGCGTCGCCGAGCAGGAGGTCAACCTCGGTCGGCCGGAAATACTTGGGATCGATCGCGACAAGTTCGTCGCCGGTCGTTGCATCGATACCGACCTCGTCGACGCCCTTGCCGCGCCAGGTCATGCGGCGACCGACCATCTCGAAGGCCAGCTCGACGAGATCGCGCACCGAATGCAATTCGCCCGTCGCGAGCACATAGTCGTCCGGCTTTTCCTGCTGAAGGATCCGCCACATGCCGTCGACGAAATCGCGCGCATGTCCCCAGTCGCGCTTGGCGTCGAGATTGCCAAGGTAGAGCTTCTTCTGCAGGCCCATCACGATCGCGGCGACCGCGCGCGTCACCTTGCGCGTGACGAAGGTCTCGCCGCGAATCGGGCTTTCATGGTTGAAGAGAATGCCGTTCGAGGCGTGAATGCCGTAGGCCTCGCGGTAGTTGACGGTGATCCAGTAGGCATACAGCTTGGCAGCCGCATAAGGGCTGCGCGGATAGAACGGCGTCGTCTCGTTCTGCGGCACCGCCTGGACCTTGCCGTAGAGTTCCGAGGTCGACGCCTGATAGAAGCGAACTTTCTTCACAAGGTCGAGGATGCGAATGGCTTCCAACAACCGCAACGTCCCTATGCCGTCGGCGTTTGCCGTATATTCAGCGGTCTCGAAACTCACCTGTACGTGACTCTGGGCGGCGAGGTTGTAGATCTCGTCGGGCCGCGTCTCCTGCACGATGCGAATCAAGTTGGTTGCATCGGTCATATCGCCGTAGTGCAGATGGAACCGCGTTTCCTGTTCGTGTGGATCGACGTAGAGGTGGTCGACGCGCTGTGTATTGAACGAGGATGAGCGCCGCTTGATGCCGTGGACGACATACCCCTTGTCGAGCAGCAACTGACTGAGATACGCGCCGTCCTGCCCTGTAACGCCGGTAATGAGAGCAACCTTACGAGTCATATGCGGTCCCTGTTCGTCGCGTGGGCAAGCGCCATCCATGTGTGTGCGGCGTGCAGTCCGGAACGAACCACTCGCCAACAAGTCAAAGCGTGGTCAAGCGTTGGCCCTTGCCACCCGAATGCATGATGAGACGTGCCCGATGCGCATTCGCGCTTGGCCTCAAAGGCAGGCCGAAATTGGGTTCGTTTCGTAGCGACTTGGCGCGACAGCCGTCCCAATGCAATAATCCAATCATATCATACCCGTAGCAACAACGGCTCAAGGGAATGACCCGCTCGCCGCCAGCTCCAATGCCGCAGCCAGCGACTCCGTCACCCACCACCTTAATGCCCAGCCACAATTAATAGGCAAAATTTCAAAGTCCGTCTTGCCCAAAGACCAAGCTCTGGATTCGCGGGACTACAATCTCGGCCAGGGCAATTGGGCAGACGTTGGAATGTACATCCAGACGATCATGCTGGCGGCGCGGGGCTTGGGCCTCGAGACGTGCCCGCAGGCAGCCTGGGTTCCGTATCAGGAAGCGGTATTTCGCCAGCTCGGCGTTCCAGCCGACCAAATCCTGGTGACCGGTATGAGCATCGGCTACCCGAAACACAACGCGATCGAGAACACGCTGGTCAGTGACCGGGAAGACATCGCCAACGTCGTCAAGTACTCAGGTTTTGACTGAGCCGCTCCCACGTTTCGGCGCGTGAGCCGGAGCCCGAGTGGCTCGAGCTTTCAGCGGCTGAGTTTCACATACCAGCAGGTGCCAACCTCGTGTCGCGGTCGATGAAGAGCCACGATTGACAGCGGTCGTTGAAGGCGCTTGTGTCCACGGGCTGAAGAAGCGTTGGCGTCGGCACCCGCGATGGAGCATGTGATGGCGAGCACCTATCGTGCTCTCGACCCGGTCCGGGTGATCGATACGATCGGCATTCTCCACCGTAGAATCGCCGAGCGCTTTCCAGGCGCGGGACTAGCCTCTGTCTGCGCCGAGTTGCTGACACTGGCCGGCGAAAGCTCGGCGCGGGCGGAAAATATTGCGAGGCGCAATCTGCCACTGCGCACAGCCATCGTCGCGCTGGTTGCCGGCGGCGTCGGCGGCCTTGTATGGATCGCCCTGGTTTTTCTCGTCTCGGTTTCGGCGACCGCGGACAACGTCTATTCGGTCTTGCAGGGCATCGAGGCAGCCGCCAATCTTGCCGTGCTGATTGGTGCAACCATCTTCTTTCTCACTCGCGTCGAGGAGCGATTGAAGCGCCGCAGCGCGCTCAAGGCCCTGCACGAACTGCGATCGATTGTGCACGTCATAGATATGCATCAGCTCACGAAGGATCCGAGTTCGGTGATCAGTGTCGGAGAAAAAACGCCTTCCTCACCAGCCCGCACGATGTCTCGTTTTGAGCTGACGCGCTATCTCGACTATTGCTCAGAAATGCTTTCTCTCGCCGCAAAGGTGGCTGTGCTCTTCGCGCAAAAGTTTCCGGAGCCTGCCGTCACCGAAGCGGTCAGCGACATTGAGCGCATTGCCGCCGGCCTCTCGCAGAAGATCTGGCAGAAAATAATCATTCTTGAGGCGCTTGGCCCAGAGGGGCCGGAGGCAGTTGCCTCCGCGCAGTAGGCCTTGGTTGCCGATTGCTTCGTCGGAGTGTTGCTCGAAGCGGCCTCACCATCTGCTGGCACCGCGCCCTTCGAGCTACATATGGTCCAACTTCCGGGGAGCAAATCACAACGCGGGCGCTTTAGCTCGTCGGGTTCGGAGCGACATCCGGCGTCCAACCGTATTCGCGCAGCGCGTGCTCCGCGGTGACATAGCCATCGGCGACGTCCTCGGTTATGGCCTTCGGGTCGCGCTTTTCGGGCGGGCCATAGCCGCCGGCGCCGGACAACTTGAAGCTCAGGATGTCACCGCGCTTGATCGGTCGCGTCTCCTTCGAGTGCAGTTTCTCGCCGTTGCCGTGAGGATTGAGGATGCTCTCCGCAAGAGCGCCCGGCTTGCCGCCGAAGATGCCGTAGGGCGCGAACAGGTGACGATCGCCGAGATGTGAAAGCGTTGCGGTCGAGTTGAGGAGCTCAATATCCTTTTGGACGCCACAGCCGCCGCGCCATTGGCCGGCACCACCCGAGTCCGGGATGAAACCGAAGCGGTGGATGCGTACCGGGTTGTGCGTCTCGTGCACTTCGACGGGGATGTTCGAGCAGTTCATGACCGGGGTCATGCCTTCGACGCCGTCCTTGCCGTACTGGCCGCCGTAGCCGCCGAGAGAAACGTCGTACATGACGAACGGTCTGCCTGTCCTGTCGTCGGTGCCGCCAATATTCGGATTGGACCAGTGCGAGAAGGCACCCATTGCGCGGTGCGGCAGCGCCTTGGCCAGCGCACCGTTGATTGTATCGAAAATACGGATCTGCAGGATCGGTCGGCCACCGGAAGGGGCTGGAAACTTGGGATTGAAGAAGCAGCCTTCGCGCACGGTCAGTTTGATGGGGCGCATGCTACCTTCGGTTTGCGGCTCAAGGGCGTTGCAAAACGTTTTCGTCGCGAACACCGCGTAGGCCCGCGTATAGTTGATGTAGGAGTTGATCGCTGCCGGCACTGCATCCGACGAACGCGAGAAGTCGAACTCTACCGATCCCTTGCCGTCGAACGTGATATCGACCGCCATCTTGATCGGCTCGGTATTCGGCCCGTAGTCATCCATGTGATCTTCAAAGCTGTAGGTGCCGGGAGGTACCTTGGCGAGCATCTCGCGCATCGTCGCTTCCGACCGGTCGAGGATCGTCGCGTAGGCGCTCTCGATGGTCTCGAAGCCGTAGTCGCGGAACATCTTCTGCAAGCGCGCGGCGGCCGACAGGTTCGCGGTATGCTGCGCCAGCAGGTCGCCGCGGACTTTGTCGGGGACGCGGACGTTGCCGAGCACAATGCGCATGATGTCGTCGTCGATGCGGCCCTCGCGCACGAAGCGCACGGGCAGTATCCGCAAGCCTTCCTGGAAAGCCTCCGTGACACCGTGAACTTTCTGCGAACCGGGAGCCGCACCACCCATATCCATCTGGTGCGCCGAGCAACAGACGTAACCGACCAATCTCCCGTCCAAAAACACGGGCATGATCTGATAGGCGTCCGGGAAGTGGCCGGCACCAATGAAACTGTCGTTGACCAGGATCGAGTCGCCGGGCTTCAACGTCTCGGCGGGGAAGTAGCGCAGCACGTGCTTCGCCATGAACGGCATGGAGCCGAGATGTCCAGGGCTGAAGTTGCCCTGAGCGATCATCACCGCGTCTTTGTCGAATAGCGCCGTCGCAAAATCATCACCCTCGCGCACGGCCTCGGAGAACGCGGTGTTGCGCAGCGTAACGCCGAGTTCCTCCGCGATGGAGAGCACCGTGTTCCAGACGACGGTCAGGGTGATCGGGTCGACTTTTGCGCCCCCGCCAGCGGGCTTGATCGGCTGGATCGTCATGCGCAGTCCTCTCTGGCAATGTCGATGATGATATGCCCTTCGGCGTTCATGCGCGCAGTGTCGCCGGGTGGGACGACTATCGTACAGTGCGCGTCGTCGATGATGGCTGGCCCGGCCAAGGGCGCGCCATCCGCGAGAGCCGCGCGGTCCAGGATCCGTGTCAAAACGAGGCCGCCGGCCTCTGGGAACCATGCGTCACGCGTCGCGATCGTGGAAACTGTGGACGCCGACCATTCGTCCACGCGGATACCGACATCGCCCTGCCGCGCCTTTGTCGCGACCAGCGTCCAATCCACTCCCTCAACCACACCTTGCTCGTCGACGAACTTGTTCTTGCGAAGATAGGCTTCTTGGAACGCCGCGAGCACCTTTTCCGGATAGTCGGCATCCAAGGTATCGCCTGGAAGCTCGACATGAATCTCAAAACCCTGGCCGACGTAGCGCATCTGCGCGTAGCGTGACCACTGAGGCTCTCCACTTTGCCCCACGCGAGCAATCTCAGAGCGGGCCTGCGCTTCGAGCTTCCGGTAGAGATCCGCGATCGCGGAGAGAACATCGGGGGCGTCCAGGCGCAGCACGCGGGTTGTCGACACGTCTATTCTTGGCGTCGCCTGTAAAAGCCCGATTGCTGAGCCGACACCGGCACCGTTCGGAACCACAACTTGCGGAACGCCCGAGCGACGCGCGAGCCGCGCTGCGTGCAGGGGACCGGCGCCGCCGAAAGCGACCATGGCATAGTTTCTCGGATCGCGTCCGCGCTCCACGGATACGAGACGCAACGCATTCTCCATGTTCGTCGTAGCGATCATGTGGACGCCCCACGCCGCCTCTTTTACGGAAATCCCGAGAGGACGCGCAATGTGCGTTTCAATTCCCGCTATCGCGGCCGCGACATCCAGTGTCATCGTGCCTGCATTGAACCGATCCGGCGAGATATACCCCAACACCACGTTGGCATCGGTAATCGTTGGCAGCGTTCCGCCCCTGCCGTAGCACATCGGACCGGGAACGGCGCCAGCGCTGTCTGGCCCGACGGTGATCATACCTTTCTCGACGCGCGCGATGCTGCCGCCGCCGGAACCGATCTCCTGCATCTCGACTGCGGGAACATTGAGCGGAAGGCCGCTGCCGCGCCGAGCGCGCACCAGATCCACTTCAAATGTCGGCATAATCGCCGGTGTGCCATTGTCGATGGCCCCGAGTTTCGCTGTGGTGCCGCCCATGTCGAAGGTGACGACATCCTTTCGGCCAATTGACTTGGCCACTTCCGCACACATGAGAATGCCGGCGGCTGGGCCCGACTCGATAATGCGCACCGGGAAATCGCGCGCGACACCGGGCGAGGCCAATCCCGCATTCGACTGCATGATGAGCAGGCGGTCACGGCAGCCGATCTCAGCCAGCGTTGCCTCGAGGTGCTTAAGATAGCGATCGACCATCGGCATCACATAGGCATTCGTAACGGTCGTGCTGGTGCGCTCGTACTCGCGGAATTTGGGCGAGACCTGGGACGAAAGAGAAACCGCGATACCCGGAGCGCGCTGGCGAAAGCGTTCGCCAACTTGTCGTTCGTGCTCGGGGTTCGCGTAGGCGTGCAGCAAAGCGACGCCGACCGTCTCCCGACCCGCCGCCACCATCGCGTCGATGGCGCGATCGACACTCGCCATATCGAGAGGTGTCACCACGGTACCATCCGCGGCGACGCGCTCGCGTACCTCGACGATGTGTCGACGCTGCACCAGTGGCTTGGGTTTATCGATGTAGAGATCATAGGTTTCGTAGCGCTTCTGCCGCCCGATCAGCAGCACGTCGCGAAAGCCTTCGGTGGTAATCAGCCCTGTCGGCGCGCCCTTCCGCTCCAGGACAGCGTTCGTGGCGACAGTCGTTGCGTGCAGCACCGCGACGAGGTCGCCGCCGTCGATCTCAGCGGAGGCAAGGAGCTCTCGCAGACCCGCCACGACGGCAATGCTCGGATCCTGAGGAGTCGTTGGCACTTTGCCAGTGATCGTGCGACCGGACCGACCATCATGCAGCACGAAGTCCGTGAATGTGCCGCCGATATCGAATGCCACCCGGATCATATGCCCTCCGTCCTTGCGATTGAGCTTTGAGTCAACGAAGTCTGCAGCCGCCTCAGCGCGTTCCGGAGCGGTCATGCGGCGAACAGCATCCGCAGCCGCGCGTCCAGCGCGCTGCGCATGTTCTGCCGTGCGGCCGCCTCGGCGGCCTCGGCGTCACGCCGCTCGATTGCGTCAACGAGTTCGCTGTTCTCCGCGAGTTCACCCTTCCACCGCCCCTTCAGGGTGAAGGTGGTCCCTCGCAGCAAAGCCAGTGTATCGCTGAAATCATCGAGTGATTGGCTGAGATAGCGGTTATGGGCTGCTTCATGAATCGTTGCGTGGAAGAGCCTGTTGATACGGGCAAGACTGCGCGCGTCGGGCGCAGCTCTGCGAAATTGCTGCAGCACGCTCCGCATCGCGACGAAATCGCTGGGCCCTGCGTGCTGCGCTGCGAGCCGTGCCGCCGCCCCTTCCAGCAGTTCGCGCATCGCGTAAAGCTCGATGACCTGCTGTCGATCGAGTTCAGCCACCAGCAATCCGCGACCGGGCGCCTGCCTCAGCAGACCGCGCGTCTGCAGCTTGTGCAGCGCTTGGCGGACCGGCGTCCGGCTGATACCGAGCATTCTCGACGCCTCATCCTCGCGCACGCGCTCGCCCGGCTTCAGGGTCTGTTCGTGGATCGCATCGAGAAGCATCTTGTAGGCGTACTCGGCGCGCGAGGTGCCTTCAAGTTCGCCTTCCGAAGAATATCCGGTCACCGCCGCGGCCATTTCAACTCCATTCGCGAGCGACATCCGTCGTTGCAGTTGCTCGCCTCTTGCTTTGTGTACTACGGTATACAATAGTGGCCAAGTGCCCATCGGTAGGAAGGGCCGGGTATCGTCGCCAAGGGATTAGCAAACATGAACCGTCTGCCGAACAGCCTGCACGCGCTCGACGTCGCGAGCCTGGTTCATCCCCAGTCAAACCTGCGCAAGCACCTGGAACAAGGCCCGACGATCTTTTCAAAGGGCAAGGGCATCTTCATCTACGATGAGGACGGCCGGGAGTATCTGGAGGCCGCTGCGGGGCTGTGGTGCGCGTCGCTCGGCTTTGGCGTGGAGCGTCTGGCAAAGGTCGCCTACGACCAGATGTGCAAGGTCGGCTACTATCACATCTATCGATCGTCCTCGAACGAGACGGCCATCGAACTCGCGGCCAAACTGCTTGAGTTGGCACCGGTGCCGATGTCGAAAGTTTTCTTCCAGTGCTCGGGGTCGGAAGCCAACGATACCGCGGTCAAGATCGTCTGGTACTACTGGCACGCTCACGGCAAGCCGGAGAAGCGCAAGATCATCGGCCGTAAGATGGGCTATCACGGCTCGACCTGCGCAGCCGCGTCGATCTCCGGAAAGCCCGACATGCACCAGGAGTCGGGCCTACCCTTCGATGCTTTTCGCCACACCGAATTCCCAAACTACTATCGCAACCAGCTTCCCGGCGAGAGTGAAGAGGCGTTCTCCGCCCGCATGGCGCAGGCGTTGGAGGACCTCATCATCGCGGAAGGTCCGGAAACCGTGGCGGCGTTTTGGGCCGAGCCGGTGATGGGCGCGGGCGGCGCCGTCCTCCCGCCCAAGGGCTATTTCGAGAAGATGCAGGCCGTCCTGCAAAAGTACGACATCCTGTTCGTCGCCGACGAAGTTATTTGTGGGTTTGGGCGTACAGGAAACCTGTGGGGCAGCCAAACCTACAATCTGAAGCCGGACATGATCTCCTGCGCGAAGGCGCTTTCCGCCGGCCTGCAGCCGATCTCGGCGCTGCTCCTGAACGAGCGCGTCTTCGAGGCGCTGATGATCGAAAGCGACAAGGTCGGCCATTTCGCCCACGGCTACACTTATGCCGGCCATCCCGTCACAACCGCCGTCGCACTCGAGACGCTGAAGATCTACGACGAGATGGACATCGTCGGCCACGTGCGGGCCGTCGAGAAGCCGTTCCTTGCGGAACTGAAGGCACTTGAGAGCCACCCCCTGATTGGCGAGTTCCGCGGCATCGGACTCATCGGCGCGCTGGAAGTCGTCAATGACAAAGCCACACGCGAGATGTTTCCGGCCGATGCCGGCGTCATGGACATTCTTGGCCGCAACGCCAAGAAGCATGGGCTCATTCTGCGTCTCGTCGGCAACCGAATTGCGTTCTCGCCGCCCCTCATCATCTCGGAGGCGGAAGTGCGGGAGATGGTACGCCGCCTGCGCAACGCCCTCGACGATACATGGAGCGCGGTCCGGGCAAATTGAGAAGCGCGGTATCTTCAGGCGCAACTCGGTTCTTCTCGGGTGATTGTCCAGCTGCGCCGAGCAGAAAGGGCGAACACATGGGTGACGCTGCCCGACGCCTTCACTGTTGGGGCGAGGCAGGCTCGATCGCCGCACACCTCCAGGGCCACTTATGGTCCGAAGCCGCCTTGAGCAACTGCGACATGGCTGGGCGTATTTCCTGCCGTCAGTCGAAGAGCGTCGCAAGGCGCTGCTTGATCTGGTCTGCAATATACAGAGCCAGCGCCTGGATCGTCGATGTCGGGTTTACTCCGCCTGAAGTCACCCAGATGCTGCCGTCGACGATGAAAAGGTTCTTCACGTCATGACACCGCCCCCACGCGTTCACAACGGATCGCTCAGGGTCGTCGCCCATACGGCATGTACCTAGCAGGTGCCCAGGATAATTGAGCAACGTCCGCGACGTGTAGATGTTTTTTGCACCTGCCGCCTCGAGGATTTCCGTCGCTCGGGCGATGCCGTGCTCCATCATTCGCGCGCAGTTCTCGCTAATCGTGTAGTCAATCTTCGGCGCTGGGATGCCACTGCTATCCTTCAGAACCGGATCTATCGTGACACGATTGTGTTCCTCCGGCAGATCTTCGCAGGCAAGACCTATCTGAAGGCGGTGATTGACGAGCGATCGATAGATGCGGTGGTGATCGCGGCCCCACGGCAATTGACCCACAGATGAACTCTGAATAGCCTCGTTCACTACTCCCGTAACGCGCATGAACTGCATTGTATATCCGCGAACAAAGTCTCGATCAGGATCGGTCTCGTAGAACTGCTTGCTCCACATGCAAGTCATCGGGCCGCGGTCGCCGTCCAGCTCATCTTCGACATAGCCACGAACCTGCGGCCACGGGTGCAGCATGAGGTTCCGGCCAACGAGTCCACTGGAGTTTGCCAATCCGTTTGGAAAGCGCGAGGACGCTGAGTTCAGCAGCAGACGCGGCGTTCCAATGCCGTTGCTGGCAAGTATGACGACTTCGGCCGGCTGGAAGACTTCCTTTCCCTCGGGATCGTAGTAGACGACACCGCTCGCCATGCCCTGCTCGTTGGTTGTGATCTCCCGCACCCGGCATCGCGTGCGGAGCTCGACACCTGCCCGAAGTGCCAGCGGCCAATACGTGATATCCGCGCTCGCCTTGGCGCCGTGGGCGCATCCTGGCGTGCAATGCCCGAGGTTGATGCACTTTGCGCGCCCTCCGTAGTCGCGGGTCGCGAGAGCGACGTCGGACGGCCACCAATGCCATCCAAGCCTGTTCATCGCCTGACCGTAGCGCGTACCCGTACGTCCGAGTGGTATCGGCGGCATTGGCGGATTGCGCGGCGGAACGCCAGGGTCTCCAGCCAGTCCAGAGACACCGACCATTCGGTCGTTCAAGTCGAAGTAAGGCTCCAAATCCCAGTAGCTGATGGGCCAGTCTTCTGCGACGCCGTCGAGTGATTTGACGCGGAAGTCTGAAGGATGCATGCGCGGGAAGTGCGCTGTCCAGAGAATCGTGCCGCCTCCGACGCCATTGAAGTTGGCGATTTTCATCACCGAGTTGTCGTCGTTGATCGGATAGTCGAGGTCGCGCGCGCGCCGGTTGGGACTAATATCGAAGTCGGTGTACCGACGTGCCTCCCAATCCCGACCATTGGTGGGATAATCGGCTGGCTTCACCCAATCACCTTGTTCGAGGCACAGGATGCGCATCTTCGTGTCGGCAAGGCTCCATGCAACGGCCGCGCCAGATGCGCCGGCGCCTATGATCAGAACATCCACCATCTCGTTCTGGGCCATGGCTCAAACCTGCCGATCATCACGCCAGATCGGCGCACGTGCTTTGACAACTTCGAGCAAAGACCAATCGCCGTCGGGCAGGGTGTGGCCTGTTGGGTATGGTGCGCGAGGTTCGCGTCCGATCGATCGCATGACTCGGTCATCACGATAGTAGGCCGCGAGCACGACGCGTCCGAGCGCCTGAACGGGCCGGCCCTCTTGCGCAAGCAATTGAAAGATGACCTCTGCGGCGCGCGCATCCTCCAGATCTGAAAGTGGGCAACCTGCCAGTGCACGCAAGCCGCTTAGGGCCACGCGAACGTCCTTGAGGTCCATGCCCAGAGAAGAGGAGATATCGGCGAAGATGAGCGGGTCATCGGCGCTAGGCACACCGAATGTCTCATCGGCTGGAATCATGACGCGCGCCATTCGCTTGAAGTCCGCAAGCTCATCACTAGAGAGTTCAAATTCCCTCAGACCCTGCATTTCCACCCCAATCGCTATGGATTGCGTTTGTTGACCAGATGATTCACGACCGCTTCGGTATTGTACTCGTGGCTCGAAGTATCGCCACTCTATCGTTGTAACGGCATGGACGCGAGGCAAGTACACCGTGTAGTAAAATAGCTCAGCAGAAGTACCGGAAGCAAATCAACGACACGAAGTTGGGGAGGGGGAACACGATGGCAATTGCGAAGAGGCCGCTTGGGCGGACTGGATTGACGGTCACCACGCTTGGCTTCGGCGGCGCCCCGGTCGGCGGGTTCCGGTTCGATGTGAGTGAGCGGCAAGCCGTCGACACTTTGCTGGCCGCCTATGCGACGGGCGTCCGCTATTTCGATACCGCACCGTATTACGGTTACGGGCGCAGCGAACTGATATTTGGCCAGGCCTTGCGGACGCTCAAGCGGGACAGCTTCGTGCTTTCGAGCAAGGTCGGTCGTTGGATGTCATCCAAGTCCGACAGCGAGGACGTGCCGGGTTGGCGCAAGGGTGGTCTGTCGTTCAAGCCGGCCTATGACTACAGCCGCGACGGGACATTGCGTTCACTCGAGCAAACGCTATTGCGTCTCGGGCTGAACCGCATCGATGTCGTTCTCATTCACGACGTCGATGTCTGGACGCACGGGACGCAAGAGGCCGCCGACCAGCGCTTCAAGGAGACGATGGCCGGCTGCTTTCCAGCCCTTGCGGAGTTGCGCCGCACCGGAGTCATTAAAGCCATTGGTGTCGGTCTCAATGAAAGCGCCATGTCGCTGCGCTTCGTGCGTGAGGCCGATATCGATTGTGTCATGCTGGCGGGCCGATACACTTTGCTCGAACAAGGCGCGCTCGATGATCTGTTTCCCGAATGTGAACAAAAGGGCGTCTCGATCCTGACCGCCGGCCCCTTCAATTCCGGGATTCTTGCCACCGGCGCCGTGCCTGGTGCCGTGTACGATTATCAACCCGCGCCGGCTCCGATCATGGATCGCGTGCGTCGTATAGAAGACGTCTGTCGACGCCACGACGTCGATCTGGCAACGGCCGCATTGCAATTCCCACTTGCGCATCCCTGCGTCGTCTCCATGCAGAACGCAGCCCGGATGTCGGTTCAAATTCCATCCGCCTTCTGGGCCGAATTGAAGCAGCAAGATTTGATTGCTGCCACTGCACCGGTTCCGAGCTTCTAGACACCGCGTGCATAGAGGGGTTCACACGGGACAAGCGCCTGTTGGCCTCGACGATTGCCAAGCTAGGTCCGTAACCAATGGGATCCAGGACATCGGTCGTTGTTTTGGCCGGCGCCGAACGCGCCGCCCTTTGTTGTGGTGTGGGTTCAGGCTGCCGCGCTCAGCGCCTTGCCCTCGATGAACGCGAGCAAATCGGCATTGATAATGTCCACATGCGTCGTCGGCATTCCATGAGGAGCAGCTTTGCCGATAGCGGTCCGGAGTCGTCGTACGGCACGATCTGATCGTCATCGCCGTGCATGACGAGCACGGGCACGGAGATCTTCTTCAGGTCCTCTGTGAAGTCGGTCTGGGAGAAAGCGACGATGCCGTCGTAGTGCGCCTTGGCGCCGCCCATCATGCCCTGTCGCCACCAGTTCCAGATGAGACCCTGGGAGGGCTCCGCGCCGGGTCGGTTGAACCCGTAGAATGGCCCGGCTGGGAGATCGTGATAGAACTGGGCGCGGTTGGTGGCGAGCTGTGCTTGCAGACCGTCGAACACCTCTTTCGGTAAGCCGCCCGGATTGGCGGGCGTCTTCACCATCAACGGCGGCACTGCGGCTATGATCGCAGCCCTTGCAACGCGGCTCTCACCGTGTCGAGCGAGATAGCGCACCACTTCGCCGCCACCGGTCGAATGGCCGACATGCACGACATTTTTCAAATCCAGGTGCGCGACCAAGGCGGCCAGATCAACCGCGGTCTGGCTCGAGCGGCCGTGGCCTCTGCGATCGTGGGCGATGACGCGATATCCCTGGCTCAGGAAAAACAGCATCTGAGCATCCCAGTCGTCCGCACTGAGGGGCCAGCCGTGGCTGAAGACGATCGGCTGTCCGGTGCCCCAGTCCTTGTAGAAAATCGTCGTGCCGTCGGTCGTGATGACCGTGCTCATGATCGTCTCCTGCGGCTTTTTGATTGAGTAGTTGTTCGTGGTCGGGGTCAGGCGGCTTTGATTGCGCGGACGTTGTTCGGTCGTGCGTGTGCCACAGCCCAATCGAGCGCGAAATCCGCTGGGAGCGGTCGGGATAGATTTTCAGTTCGGTCGTCGATGGCGCCAGCTTCTGTTTTGCGTACATCGCCTCGGTCATCTTCGACTGAGCGATGCGATCGATGCCGCCGCCGATCAGTAGCAACGGCGCGCGATCGGGATTGTCCCAGCGGATCTTGCCGCCGGCGGAGACGACGCCATCCCAGTACACCTTGCCCGGCGTCGGCACGATGTAGCGGTCGTACAGGCGGTCGACATCGGCGGGCGGAATCGTCTGGGCAAAGCGCGTCGCGAAGAACGTGCGCGACATCGTCATGACGCGGCCCCAGCTACCCCATGACAGGAATACAGGAAAGGTCGACTTGATCGTGTCCCAGCCAACCAGGATGCCGGAGGTCGGTGCTGGATCGATCGCGACACCGGCGACGCCGAGTCCACGATCGAGCAGATGCTGCGTGATCGTGCCGCCGAACGAGTGGCCGATCAGCATTGGGGCCTCGGGAAGCGCGCGGATCGCCTGATCGTAGTGGTCGAGAATCCGATTCATACCGACGTTCTTGAGATCGGGATGCGGATTCGCGCGCAACTCGGCCGGCGCGCGATCATCGAGCGGCCACGATGGCGCGACGACCGTATAACCCTTCGCCTCGTAGCGGGCCTTGAAACCCTCCCAGCTCTGCGCATTGAGCCAGGCACCGTGGATCAGCATGATGGTCTTGGTCATTTGAGGTCTCCCGTACGGTTGGTGGATTGACGGTGTCATTCAGGTGTTGCGGACGAAGCTGGCGATGGCGTCCGCGGCCATCTGCGGGTGCTGGTTTTGCGGACCGTGACCAGTCTGCGGAAACGTCACCAGCTGCAGCGTCTTCAGTTGTGGGCTGAGCGCGTACCAGTTCTCGATCGGAAAGCTGATGTCGTGATCGCCGCCGACGTGCAGAACCGGAACGGTGGTTTTCTTCAGAGCTTCCAGGATCGGGTCGGCTGGGAAGATCGGGTTCTTCGGCTCGGTTCCAAGCGCAGCGCGGGCAAAGTCGATCGGCACTTCTGCGCTGAGACCATGGGTGCGGATTGCCATGCGCTGAAGTGACAGGGCGGACGCCGCCCGGCTCGCTGCCGATGCCGGCTCGAAGAACAAGATGACGTTGTCGTCTTCGTCATTGATTTCCTTCGCCGCAATTTCATAGAAAAGCGGCTCCGCCGTCTTGACCAGTTCTCCCGGCGGCCCAGATCCGATGAGAACGAGGTGCGTAACGTCCGTCGGATAGAGAGCAAGGGCCGATTGGGCCGCGAGCCCACCGAGCGACCAGCCCAAGATCACCACGTCTTTGAGATTCAATCCCGCAATTAGGTCGCGGAAGTCCGCGGCCATCTCGATCGGATTGTAGGTTGCCCGGCCGGTGGAAAGTCCCAGTCCGCTATAGTCGAACGTGATGACCCGGAAGCCGCTGTTCGCGAGCGCGTCGATAAAAGCGGGATCCCATTTGTCCATGTTCCCGCGGAACCGCGTGCCGAGCACCACAGGCGTTCCCGTGCCGATCGAACGGTAGGCAAGCGTGCGGCCCGCGACATCCACGGCTCGATTGGGGGCATCGACATACGCGGAACGGGTGCTGATCGCATGAGACGTCGACAACATTTTCTTTCTCCCCTTTGTCACCGGCCGTTGCGGCCCGCGAGTTCATGAGGAGGATGATGCCGTGCAAGGTTCGTTGCAGCCATTGTACAGGCGGCTACGCGGATCAAACCTTTGTATGAATGGAGTGGGAGCGACTAGGTTGCCGCCGGGAGCGAGAACATAAAGCGCGCGCCGCCGATGGTGCTGCAGTTGTCGCCGGAGATCCGACCGCCGTGCGCCTCGATGATCGAGCGGCATATGGGCAGCCCCATACCCATGCCGCCTTCCTTCGTGGTGAAGAAGCTGTCGAACAGTCGCGCAAGACCGACCGCATCGATGCCCGGACCATTGTCCTCGATGCTGCAAACCATCGTAGCGTCGTCCGACGCCGCCGTGCGGATGACGATGTTGCGGGAGCCGTCGGACGCGTTCGCCATCGCCTGCATGGCATTGACCGCAAGGTTGACAATCACCTGCTGGAGCTGCGTGCGGTCGGCACGCACTGGGGGCACGCTTCGGGCGGGATGATAGGTGATCGTGACACCCCGTGATTGCACTTCATGGCGCAGGAATAGCAACACTTCGCGAATCACCTCGTCGATCGCCAGCGAAGCGTGCTCGGGTGCGCGGCGGACGGCCATGCCACGGATGCGTGAGATGACATCGGCGGCACGGCGCGCGTCGGCGACGATTCGCTTGGTGAGTTCGCGCACTTCGACGACGTCCGGTTCTGGCCGCGCCAGCCAGCGCAGACCCGCTTCCCCATTCGCGGCAATGGCGGCAAGTGGCTGGTTGACCTCGTGCGCGATGGAAGCGGTCAACTCGCCAAGCATCGATACGCGTGCGGCATGGGCGAAATCCGCCTGCACATGCTGAAGCATTTCCTCGGCGCGATTCTTTTCCGTCGCGTCGACAAAGCTATTCACGCTGATGCCCATTTCCGACAATGCCGGCGGGAATGCTGACGTGAAAAGGCCCTCCACCACGCGACCGTCCAGCGTCGCAAGCTTCGTTTCCTCTCGAAAGGACTCTTCGCCGTTGTATCGCGAGTTGAGGATGTTGCGGAGTGTCTGTTTGCTTGTCGTCCAGTAGGGCGCGATGGATCCGATGAGGTCGTCCGCGTCTCGCCCACCAAAAAGGCGGACGGCGCTGTGATTGACCTCCGCGATTTTTACGGCTTCCATGGCGCGCGTCAGGTCATCTGGATTGCTGTCGAAATGACGATCGAGGTCGGTCACCCCTTGAGCGCGCAGATCTTGCATAAACGCGAGGAGGTTGCTCGAGTCCATTTGAAATAGCGCGATGGGCAGATGGTGAAAGAGATGCCGATAACGCTCGTTGCTGCGTTCGAGTTCGGCATGGGCACGCTTCCGCTCGGTGATGTCGATCACGCCGGCGAGACCGGCGGTCCTGTTGTCGGGCGAGTACCAAACAGTGAAGTGCGCATCGAAGATCGTCCCATCAAGGCGTCGCAGGCGCGTTTCGACGGAGAAACTCGGCTTGTTCTCGAGGGAGGAAAGAATCGCCTGCGCATAGTCGGGCCAGCTCTCTTCCGGCCATACGAGATCGGTGGTTTTGAGAAGCTCCTCCTTTATCCCACGCCCGAACAGGGCAACGGTCTGGTCATTTACGTCGACGACGCGCGTCTCCCGCATGATGTCGCGAAGGAAGCCCGGATTGTCCGTGAAGTGCTGCCCGAAATCGATCACGCCGGATGCCCGCGCCCGCCGCAGCAGTTCGCGAACGCCAGTGAAATCGACCTCCCAGAAGGAGACTGCCATTGCCTGGAACAAGCTCTGATAGCGCCGCTCGCTGGCGCGCAGGGCTTCTTCCGATTGTTTGCGCGCGGTAACATCGATGACCCCTACCATGGTGGTGCCACGGCCCATCTCTCGCGGCGGATAGGCTACCGTAAACAGGCCGTCGAACAGACTGCCGTCGATGCGGCGGAAGCGGCACTCGGTCGAATAGTTCGGTGCCTGCTCGGCGGCGTGGGCGTAAGCCTCGGCGTAGACCTGGGTGCTTTCCTCGGGCCAAAATACCTCGACGTTGCCGAGTAGCTCCTGTTTGTCGCCACGCCCGAACAGCGCCACGGTCTGGTCGTTGACGTCGACGACGCGCGTACGCTTCATCATTTCCCGCACAAAGTCCGGGTTGGCCAGAAAGTACTGCCGAAGATTCGTGACACCGGACTTCAGCACTCCGCGAACGAGCTCGTTTGCACCTGAGAAATCCAACTCCCAGAATGACGCCGCCATGGCCTGAAACATGTTGCGGTAGCGGTATTCGCTCTGGCGCAAACCCTCCTCGGATTTCTTGCGGGCGGTGATGTCGATGAAGCCGACCAGGCTCTTGTCGGCGATGGCGCCCGGTCGCGCGGTCGCGAACAGGACATCGACAACGCTGCCGTCCATCCGCGTCGCTTTCATCTCCTCCTGAAAGAATTCGACGCCGGCATAGCGGGCCTCGATCGAGCGACGGATCGTCGGCATCGCGGCTTGGAAGTATCGGCTGACGGGACCGTGCATTTCAGCGGCTGTCTGGGCGCCGAATATCTGGACGTTTTGCTCATTCACCTCCTCGACCAGCATTGCGTCGATCGCGCGCGGCAGGAAATCGGGGTGCGCGTCGATGTGCGCCTTCAGATCGGTCACGCCTTGGGCGCGAAGTTCCTTGAACAATGGGACGATCCTGCTCGCATCAACCTGGGTCAGGCCGATCGGCATGTAGTGGAAAAGGTCGCGGTAGCGGCGCTCACTCGCTTCCAGTTCCTCCAGTCGCTTCGATTCCGTGACACTGCGGCCCGTCTCGACGATGGTGATGGGGTAGCCTTCGCCGTCCCGACGCAATGCCCACCGTGCCAGTATCTTTAACGGCGCGCCCTCTGCCGACGCGCGTCGGACTTCGCCTTCCCAGGTCCCTGTCTCCAGCACGGCGCGCTCAATCTCGGAAACAGGAGACGGGTATGCCGTCTTCAGGATGTCCTGTGCGAGTTTTCCTAAGGCCGCAGCGCGAGGGACGCCGTAGAGCGCTTCGGATGCCGCGTTCCACGCTTGGATCCGGCCTTCGAGATCACGGACTATGATGCTTTCCGCGACCAGGTCGAGAATTTCCAGCCCATCCGACGCCATCGCCATACACCCGTTGCCCCCCGACTCACCCGGCATATCGGATCGCGGCTGCGTTGTCAGGATACGCTTCCCAAAGCCCTGTCGAGGTAGCCGATCAGCGCGCTCGCCTCGAACGGCTTCTTCATGAAGCCCGCCGCGCCCGCAGCCCGTGCCTTTTCTTCCAGGCCCGGATCCGGCCGGCCGGTGATCATGATCACCGGGAGGTCGATCTGCCGGGCCGAGAGATACTCTTTGAGTTCGACGCCGGTCATTCCCGGCATCTGGATGTCGGTCACCAGGCAAGCACACGCGTCGATTGCGCCTGACTGCAAGAAGGCCTCCGCTGACTCGAATCCGCGGGCCTCGTGGCCAACCGACCGCACCAGACCGACCAGCGCGGCACGCAGCGAGTCATCATCGTCGATGATGCAAACCAATTGGGAAGCCGACACGGGCTGTCCTTTGCATGTGTTGGTGAGGCCACCGTGAGCCCCGCCCTTCGGACACCGCTTGTCGCATACGGACCATTGGCGGAAAATCATACGCAGGTGTTAGAGCTGCGCTCTATTCGTTTGCCGTTTTTAGGGCGTCAGCCATCCGGACGAGGTCGGCGAGCGTGCGCGCCCCCATCTTGCGCATGGCGGACCCTCGATGGATCTTGACTGTGATCTCGCTGAGTTCGAGATCGCCTGCGACCTGCTTGTTCATCTTCCCGGCCGTCACGAGCATCATCACCTGACGCTCGCGGGGTGAGAGAGTCGCGAAGCGGTTGCGGACTTCTGCCGCCTCGCCGTCGGAGGAGCGCCGCTTGCGATCCCTGGCGATAGCGCCCATGACGGCGTCCAGCATGTCCTGGTCGCGGAACGGTTTCGGCAGGAAATCCACGGCGCCGGCCTTCATAGCGCGAACCGACATGGGAATATCGCCGTGCCCGGTAACCAAGACGGCCGGCATGTGGATGCCGTGGTCGGAGAGCTGCTCCTGGAAATCGAGGCCACTAATGCCGGGAAGGCGCACGTCAAGCACCAGGCAACCGGGAACATCGTCCCGCTTAGCGTCGAGAAACTCCCGCGCCGCACCATAGGTCCGCGTCTGCAAGCCGACCGATCGCAACAGACTATCGACCGCGAGCCGCAGGGACTCATCGTCATCGATGATGTGAACAATCGCTATTTCGTGAGCGTTGGATGGCATGATCCGATCCGGCTGTGCGAACATTGCGTTCTGCATAGCAGGGCGCCGCGGAGCCCGAAATCAAACCTAGGTATAGCTCATGAATCGTAGGGACCAGAATGCACTGTCACGCGGTGTGGTCCATCGCGGGGAAGCGCTGCGCGGGTGGTAAAATGAGTTCCGGGCGACCTGATCGGTTGAAGTTTCACATTGTATTTTATCGCCCATGACGAGGGCCACGTTGGCCTGTGGCGGCCCGGATCTGGCTCCGGGCCGCTCTTGCTGCTTCACTCATGTGCGCGCCGGGTCACGGCGTGGCGATCACGATGTCCGTGAAGATTTCTTCCGTGAAGGGCAGCGCGTCGCGGAAGTCGTCGTTGCTCGAGCGGGGCAGAGCCTGCTTGAAGTCATCGTTGCTGGTGCGGGGCAGAGCCTGCTCATAGGGCGAACTATAGGGGAGCGCCTGGCGCGGATCGCTGAAGGCGTCGTGGGCGTTTGCCGAGCCAGCGAGCATGCCGAGGGCAATCAGGGTGCTCATGATCGTTTTCATTGGTCGTCTCCATTCTTTCTGTGTCGGCCGCTTCGATGATGCGATCCGGGAGCTGCGGCCGAGCTCTCGCGGTCGTCTTCGGCGTGTGCCGAAGTTCGTGTGCCCGAACCGGGCGAATTCTAGGTTTGCGTATGGTTGGCGCGGAGCGAGGTTAACCTTGCGCCCTTTACTCGTTGCTGCGGAAGGTTCCGGGCGCGTTACTCAGGTGCCGCGGATTGTCAGGGTGGTGGTGGACATCGTCGGTCTCCTCTTGGCTTGGTAGGCGCTTCAGCAGCGCCGATGACCAGAAGATGCGACGAACGGCCCCGTTTCGCTATCCTACGCAGGGTCCGTCTACTTAACGTCCAAGTTTGACGAACTCATACCGCGGTATGCGTGCAGGCGGCTGGGGATGTAAACCGATGCGCGGGCTTATGCCGGCGCGCATGGGCGGCACTTACGCATGGTTCGAAAGCCAGCACATCTGGATGTGTAATCCGCCTACGAGAGGCGCGGGATCCAACCGGGGCGGCTCAGAAGATATTTGACCATCGGGGGAGGAATGCTCAGGGTCTCTGCGATCGTCGTTTCATCGCTGGGCAGGCCCGGAATGATGGACGCTTCAGCTTTTCCGCGAACCTTTGCAATCCACTCGGGATCAACCACCACAGCCCGCCCAATCGCGACGACATCGGCGCCCAGTTCGATGGCGCCTTCGGCATCCGCGGCCGTCTTGATTCCGCCGCTTGCCATAACTGCACAACGCCCGCCTATGACGCGCGAGAGAGCCGTAATGGGGCTCTCAGTCGCGGTGTAGGTCTGCTCGAAGGGGGCGTTGTACACACGCGCCTCGCCCGTGGGCCGGCTTAAACGGTAGTTGTCGAGCGATATGGAGATGTAATCGAGTCCCAGGCCAGCAAGCTCATCGCAGAGCCGTTTGGCGTCGTCGAGCTTGTAGCCTTCCTGCTCGGCCTCGAAGGGTGTGATGCGGAAGCCCGCAATTAGCGTGGGGCCCAGGGCGTCGCGGACGGCCCTCGCAACGGCGATCGGGAAATTCATGCGCTTGGCGAGGGTGCCACCCCAACTGTCGGTGCGCTGATTGGCGCGCGGGGAGAAGAATTGGTGAACCGCGTAGTGATTGGCCCCATGGATTTCAACGCCGTCGAACCCGGCTTGCCGCGCGAGAGAGGCCGCGCGCCCAAAACTTGCCACCAGACCTTCGACCTCGTCGCTCGTCATGGCCCGAGGTGTGTTCGAACCCGGTCGCAGCGACGGGATCGCGGAGGCGGCGCGCATGCGGTTCTCGCCTATGATCTCAGGAATGGCGATGCGGCCACCGTCATAGATCTGCAGGACCGCTAGGCCACCCGCAGCACGCATGGCCTCAGCCAGGGCACGCAGCCGC
>LNEA01000269.1 GCA_001464855.1 Rhizobiales bacterium Ga0077530 | reverse complement strand
GGTCGTGAGGGGAGCGATGACAAACCGGTTGGCGATTTCGAGTCCGCACTTGAACCTGAGAGGAGACCAAACCACCATCGATGAACCTCCGAATATGACCACGGCCACTCTCAACCATCCTCTACGAATTCTCCAGGCACGTCATCGCCGCGGTAGTTCCGATCGATGTTCGAATGGCGGATGGCAGAGTGCGCCTGCGCGGCGCCAGCGCTTCTTGCGCCCCACTTGGCGTCGCCGACCACTTACTAAACGGGGGAACATCCGTAGAGAGATCGCGTGATTGCAACGCAAGAGCCCGCACCGACGATATGGCGCTCATGGAAAGATTGGTGAAAGTCGCTCGATCTGCTTTGTTGACCATCGACCATCACCACATGCGCACTTTGGCCTATTTTGCTAGATATGCTACTTGAGCTTCAGAGCCAAATGGTGCATTCGAGAGCGCACTCAGCCAGAAGGCA
>LNEA01000268.1 GCA_001464855.1 Rhizobiales bacterium Ga0077530 | reverse complement strand
CGCGGCATTCCCGTCTCCGGTGCCGACCGGATGCGGCTCGATGACCAGATCGCCGTCCAAGACCTGATCGCGGTCGGCGACATCCTGCTGCTGCCGGAAGATGATCTCGCGCTCGCGTGCGTGCTCAAGAGTCCGTTGGTCGGGCTCGACGACGACGACCTCATGCGCGTCGCACCAAGTCGTCCGGGCGCGCTCTGGACGGCGCTGCTCGATGGCGCGCGCAAGGGTGACGTCCGGCTGGCCGCCGCCGCTGAGACGATCAAACGCTGGCGGAATCGCGCCGATTTCATGCCGCCTTTCGAATTCTACGCCGAACTGCTCGATGCCGAGGGCGGCCGCGCGAAATTGCTGGCGCGGCTCGGCGCGGAAGCCGCCGATGCGATCGACGAGTTCCAGAACCTTGCCCTCGTTTACGACGAGGACGCGCCGCCGTCGTTGCAGGGCTTCCTGGATTCCCTGCGTCAACGCCAGCGCGTGATCAAGCGCGACCTCGAGCATGGCGGCAACCAAGTTCGCGTGATGACCGTGCACGGCGCCAAGGGTCTCGAGGCGCCGATCGTTTTCCTACCCGATACATGCAGCAACCGTTCCGGCGGCGCCCAGGGCGGTCTGGTGAAATTGTCGAGCGCCAATCCCCATCGGACCGGGACCGCCGTTCCACCTGTCGTATGGGCCGTCAAAGGGACCTCTGACGTCACGGCGATAGCCAACGCTAAAGGCATCATCAAGCGCGAGGAGAGCGATGAGCGCGACCGTCTTCTCTACGTCGCAATGACGCGGGCGCGGGACCGGCTCTACGTCTGCGGCTTCGAAGGAAAGCGGAAGCGCGATACCGGATGCTGGTACGACCAGATTCTCGACGGTCTCGCAGGGCGGCTTGAAGCAATCACCGATACCGAGGGCCGCGCGATCCATCGCCTGAGCCAGCCGCAGCGCGAAGCGGCGGTCGTGAGTCAGGACGAGGCCAACCTTGATGCTGCCCCGCAGGTGCTGCCCCCATGGGCCTCCCAGCGCGCGCCGCGCGAGGCTGGTATCGCCATTCCACTGACGCCGTCTCGCCTCGCCCCGCTCGACATCGACGGCGACGGCGAGCCGGTCGAGATACCGCCTTCGCCGCTGGACAGCCCGCGTCGTACTGCAGCGCCGGGGACCACGGTCGGCGGCCCCAATCGCTTCCTGCGCGGCACGCTTACGCACGCCCTTCTCCAGCACCTGCCGACCTTCCCACCCGATCGCTGGGAGCCCGCCGCAGCGGCCTTCGTGAAGGAGCGAGGTGGCGTCCTTCCGCCGCGTGTCCGCGCGAGCATCGTAACGGAGACGCTGGCAGTGCTGCGCGATCCCGCATTTTCTGCGGTCTTCGGACCCGGGTCCCGGGCCGAAGTTGCGATCGTTGCCGAAATCCCTCCGCCGGGCGGCAAAAAGGCGTTCCTGCGCATCGCCGGCCAGATCGACAGGATGGTGGAGGTGGATGGGGGAATCCTGATCGTCGACTACAAGACCAACCGGCCACCGCCCCTCACCGCCGCCGAGGTGCCGCGCGCCTACGTCCTCCAGTTAGCCGGCTATCGCATGGCCGTTCAGCGCGTTTTCGACGGGATTCCGGTGCGCGCCGCCTTGCTCTGGACCGATGGCCCCCGGATCATGGAATTGGCGGCCGATGTGCTCGATTCGACCAGTACGGAGCTGTTCACGCTGCCCTGAAGCTACCTTGACGCGCCCCCCTTCGAACCCTACCTAAGAGACAACTGTCGACTTCGTCGATCCATTAGCGTGCTGGCCCACTCTACCGCATGCCGCCACCCCCTAAATTCAGGAGACTGCGCAATGACCGCGTTCGTTACCGATGCCAACTTCGAGGCTGAAGTCATCAAGTCTTCCGAACCCGTCCTGGTCGATTTCTTCGCGGAGTGGTGCGGTCCCTGCAAGGCCATGGCGCCCGCATTGGATCAGGTGGCCAAGGAACTGGCCGGCAAGGTCAAGGTGGTCAAGGTCGACGTCGACCAAAACCCGGAGATCACCCAGCGCTATCGCATCCAGGCGATGCCCACGCTGTTGATGTTCAAGGACGGCAAAGTCGCGGCCCAGCAGGTTGGCGCGCTGGTCCAGAAGCGCAAGCTCGAGGATTGGATCAACGCCTCAATCTGATCGATCGTCGCAGATCGAAAGATGAAACCCCGCGCCGAAAGGTGCGGGTTTTTTTTGTTGCTCTCGATCACTCAGTCTCTATTCGCGGAAGCGGCCGTCGATGTAGAGGCGCCAGAGTTTTTCCCCGACAAGGCAATCGCTCTTTTCCTCGGGCGCGGCCGCCTGCGTGCGAATGAGGCGGGCGTCGCCGGTTGAACCCGGGACCAGCCCCGCGATCTCAAGGATCAGCTTGCGCCGGATTGCGGGCGCAAATTCGTTTTTGGCCCGCACCGGAATGACGAACGCGCCGAACCCGCCGATGACGCAATCCTTGTAGTACTTGTCGAGATCGCGGATATCGAAAAAGCCGGAGCGGTGGTCCGGCTTCAGAATGATCGGCAGGCCGTTGATCACGATGCCTTGCTTGACGGCCTCGTCCCGGGCCGTCTCCACCGGTCCGCCCGAGTTGTTGGGACCATCTCCCGAGATATCGATGACGCGGCGCGTGCCGCGGAAGCCGCCGGTGCCGAACTGCTGCGCCGAAAATGAAATGGCACCCGAAATCGACGTCATTCGATTGCGCGAGATCGGCGCCTTTTCGAGCCGGTCAGCAAACGCTTCGAGCGCCCCCGGACTGTCGATCAGAGTCCAAGGAATGACAATCTGCTGGACGCCGTGGCCGGCCCATTCGACGTACATCAACGTGATTCGACTGTTGCCGCCGCCGCTGATCGCCCGCCACACTTCTGGATCGCGAAGCGCGCCGACATAACCCTCGCGCTGGAGTTGCTGCTCGTCGAGGTCCATCGACCACGACACATCGACGGCCAGCAGCAGTTCGAGATCCACCGGCTGCTGGGCGCGCAAGAACGGCACCGCGACAACGGTCATGACCGTCGCGAGCAAGGCGATCA